>JAWOGX010000085.1:0-13390 GCA_046496455.1 Bacteroidales bacterium
ATGTTGGCTTTGGAAAGATCAGGAATAGCGTTCCCTTTCAGGTCAGTGACTGAGATGAACATAGTAATCTTTCCATTCTCAAGAAGAATCCTTGGAATGGTCACATCAATGCCATCAACCTTGATCTGGGGCTCATCATCCTTATTGCAACTGGTGATGAAAACGACCGTAATCATGGCTACGGCAAAAAAAAGTTTCAATGCTTTTCTCATAGTGATTGGGTTTGGTTGTTACTGAATACTAAAAATCCTTTATTTTCTGTCCGGTTATCGGGGTGGGCATTTATTAACGAATTGAAAAAGAGACCGTTATTATATGCGGATAAAGATAGTATATTTTTCAATACAAATCAACATAAAAGAGCACTATTTTATAAAATAATTGAGATATGATCAATAAGACCCTATAAACAGCAGAGGCTGCCCCGCAGATGCCATTGGAGGATCAATCCAACGAAACCCTGCAAGACAGCCTCACGTGGCAGGGAATGACCCCGGCCAACAGGCATTTCTTACCATTATTTCCTGCCCACGATCTTCATTTCATCAATCAGGTGCTTTGCTTCACCATATTTTTCGATGATGAAGAGCACATAACGGATATCGACGTTAATGGTTCGCTGCAATTCAGCCTCAAACTGAATGTCGCCACTCATGGCTTCCCAGTTGCCGTCAAAGGCACATCCGATCAGTTCACCATTGGCATTGATCACCGGGCTGCCACTGTTACCTCCAGTGATATCAAGGTTGGTAAGGAAAGCAACCGGCATTTTGCCATCAACACCATACGGGCCAAAATCCTTAGCCTTATAAAGATTTTTAAGTTTCTCCGGGACAACAAACTCCCAGTTGTCGGGATCTTCTTTCTCCATGATGCCGTCCATGGTGGTCAGATAGAGGTACTCAACCGCATCAGCAGGGCTGTAGCCCTTTACTGTACCATAAGTAAGTCTCATGGTGAAGTTTGCATTGGGGTAAAAGACTTTGTCATTTTCCATTTCCGTCAGGGCTGCCATAAAGAGCCGCTTGTTCTTGCTGAGGGAAAAGTTCACTGCATCGAGACGTGGTTTCATAGCCTCTATGGTCTCTTCGAAAGCAACAGCCAACTGGAATAATGGGTCCTTTTCAATGGCTTTGGGATCTTTTTTCTGCAGGGCAGCCATGGTTTTCTCCGGGCTTGTAAACATGGTCTTTTTAAATACCTGCGCTGCATATTTGGCAAAATCGCCTTTAAATTTCTTCCCGATCTCCCTGAGAAGATCAGGTTGCTGATGAACGGGGACATTCCGGTAATACATATCAAGCATAGCTGCCAACAGCTTTTGGTCTGTCGGGAGGTTGAGGTCCTTGAACATCGATTTCAGCATTGACTCATATCTGTTCAGGGCATGCTCGGTCCTTTCATCGGTAACAGCATCACTTTTCAGGTAAGTAACCCACTGGTTGGCGTCCAGGGCAAAAGAGAGGAGTTCACTTCCGGAACGCACCGCTTCAACGTAATAGAATCTAACCACATTGAACTCTTCCATGGTTTTGTAGGCCTCTTCCATCTCTTTCAGTACATTGCCATACATCTCCTTCCTGACCGGGTCAGCATTGATCCATGCTGCAAGGCGGCTTTCAAGATCTCTCTTGGTGTCCGCTACTTTCAGCTTTTTCAGGGCTTTGCTCATACCGATAAAATTCTTCCAGTAATTTGAGATCCCAGCGTATTTTGATGAGTACTTGATTCTTACGGCAGGATCAGCCTGCATATCTTCCATCATGATATCGAGTTTCTTTCTTCGGATATCAATTCTGGTGGGATAAGTAGAATTCAGGTTCAGATCAATACCCCAGGAGGTCAGATAACGGTCGGTGTTTCCGGGATAACCGAGGATCATGCTGAAATCACCCTCTTTAACCCCTTCAAGTGAAATGGGCAGGTAGTGCCTGGGTTTGAGGGGGATGTTCTCTTTTGCATAGGGTGCCGGTTTGCCATCGGGACCTGCATAGACCCTGAAGAGGGAAAAATCGCCTGTATGGCGGGGCCACATCCAGTTGTCGGTGTCAGCACCAAACTTACCAATGGAGGAGGGTGGGGCCCCAACGAGGCGTACATCTGTATAAACCTCATAGATAAAAAGATAATAGGCATTACCATCAAAAAACTCCCTGACAACGCCTTCATAGTGGGTCCCTTTTACAGCTTCACGTCCAAGCTGGTTCATGATTTTCCCTACCTCTCTGATCCTTTCAGCTTCATCTTTGATATCTTTGACAGCATCAAGCACTTGTTCTGTCACTTCTTCCATGCGCTGTAAAAAGCGAACGCTCAGATTGGGATTGGGGAGTTCCTCACCCTTGTTCATCGCCCAGAATCCATCTTTCAGATAGTCGCTGGTGGTTGTACTGTGGCTCTGGATCACACCATAACCGCAATGGTGGTTGGTAAGCAGAAGCCCTTCCGGGGAAATGATCTCACCGGTACATCCACGGCCATAAATCACAATGGCGTCTTTCAGAGAAGAGTTGTTGACAGACCAGATCTCTTCAGCAGTAAGCTTCAGACCCATCTTCTGCATATCGGTATAATTCAACCGGTTGATCAGCATCGGCAGCCACATCCCTTCATCAGAACGCACAGGGCTGAACAGGCCAAGGAAAACAATAAGGACAAAAAGTTTCTTCATCGTTGATGATTTATTTGGTTATACAGGTATAGATCAGGTTACACATACTTATCCCCTTTTGAACTTTTGACGTCATTGACGAACAGGCGGATCTGCTGTTCATCCTCCTTTCGGCATATCAACAACATATCATTGTCTTCTACGACGATGTATCCGTCCAGTTTCTGAATCACGGCAATTTTATCATGAGGCAGATTGACAATACAATCTGAAGAATCATAAAGAAGGGCATTATCACCAATAATGGCATTGTTCGCTTTGTCCTTGTTCAGTTGTTCGAAGAGCGAGCCCCAGGTCCCAAGGTCTGACCATCCAAAGTCAGCCATAAAAACCAGCACATTATCTGCCTTTTCCATCACCCCGTAGTCTATTGAGATATTGGTGCAGACCGCGTAGGCTTCACGGATGAATTGCTCTTCGGCAGGAGTGTTGTATGCATCAAGTCCTTCCTGGAACACTTTGGATACTTCGGGCAAATGAAGATCAAAAGCTTTGATGATAGAAGTGGCTCTCCATACAAAAATCCCTGAATTCCAGAGGAAGTCCCCACTTTCCAGGAATGATTTTGCCATCTCGAGGGCTGGCTTTTCGGTGAAGGTTTTTACTTTTCTGATGCTTGGGTACCGGGCGTCAACCAATTCATCCCTGAACTGAATATACCCGTATCCGGTATCAGGGCGATTGGGCTTGATGCCGAGGGTAATAAGGTCTCCGTTGGTGCCGGAAGCCCGCAGCGCATCATTGATAACACCAAGAAAATTTTCCTCATGGATGATGATATGATCGCTTGGCGCCACCACAAAATTGGCTTCCTGATCCTTTTGCCAGATTTTATGACTCGCATAGGCGATGCACGGAGCGGTATTCCTGCGGGCAGGTTCACAGAGCACCTGATTCTCATCCAGCTCGGGCAATTGCTCTCGCACCAGGTCCATATACTGTGCATTGGTGACCACAAAAATATTTTCCGCAGGGATGATTTTTCTGAAACGGTTGTAGGTCATCTGAATCAGGGTCTCCCCGGTTCCAAGGATATCGATGAACTGTTTCGGGCGCTCGGTCGTGCTGATTGGCCAAAACCTGACCCCAACACCCCCTGCCATGATAATGCAATAATTATGTTTTTGATTCTCCATGATCAGATCATCTACGATTTTTTTTGAACCGGCAAAATTACCTATTATTCCTGAGCCCGCAATACAATAGATGTGATTTTCAATGGTTAAAGGGTGAATAACTGATAATGATCAGGCTACAAGTCGGACAGGTACAGCCCCACCAATCAGAAATACCTTGTTGGTGCCAACCAGGGTACAACGCTAACGGGTTCGGTTTTTCGCTCCCTTTACGTAAATTTTGTTGTTGTGCAAGGTGAATCGGCTCCCTTCCGGAAGATCGTCCAGCAGGGCATGGTCATCCCCCGGTGAATCGTAGGGCATCAGTATGGCGGTGATGGCAGGGTCACTGAAATGAGTACTTCTGGGTCTCTGAGCGATCAGACTCATGGCCTGAAGAATATCTGCCGGAAGATCCGTTATGCAGGCTGCCTCTTTGATCAGCCCGCTGAAAGTCTGCTGCCACTCTGCCCCGTGGGGCCTGACCTTGCGCCCATACCTGCGTGTAACACGCATGTGTGCAACCTCGTGAGCCAGTGTAATCAGCAGTGAATAAGGGTGTTGCCTTAAATTCAACAGGATCTGGTCACCACCTTGCCGGCTGAAGACATAAGCACCAAGCCTGTGACTTTTTCGCCGATACAGCTTAAGGCCCAGTTCGGGTACGTTTAACCAGCTTGCAGCCAGATTATGTGAACCGGAAGGGAGAATTTGTTTCAGCTGATCAGGCAATGTAGTCATAGGTGTGCTGAAAGTCAGGAGATTTGTATTCTGTCCATTTCGGACAATCGCATTTCTTTCGGATGCCACGCCTTGTCTTATTCGTTGTGGAACAGGACCCGAAAAATGATACAATAAGCATCCCAAAGACAAAACCAAGCATTATGGACCTGTAACGTTTCCTCATGTTGCCAATACCCTTTTATGGAACAAAACTACAAGAAAAAGGGGCTGGATCAGAAAAAATATCATGGAATAACGAGATTCCTGTCGAATTGACGTTCGATTTTTTTTCTGATATCGGAGGAGCCGGATGCGTGGCTCACCTCATACCACACCTTTGCAGGCTCTTCAAACCATTTCGAAAAATAGCCCCAGAACTCTTTCAGTCTGCCCACGAGCCTGTGTTCAGTGACTCCGGTTTTCAGAATATGATCAATCAGCCTGTCATGAAAAGCCATAAGATGTTCTCTGGCATCCACAGCCGCTGTTGACAACTCCCCCCGGAGCAGCCCTGGCAGAAAGGGATTCATCAATACCCCCCTGCCCAACATCCACGAACCCAATTCCGGAAATTTCTTTCGTATCTGCCAAAAATATTCTGCATCATTGATATCTCCGTTATACACCATCGGATGCAGTGACAGTGGGAGAACCGCCGCAAATGTATCGAGATCGGGTTTCCCTGAGTATTGCCAGCTTCCCAGCCTTGGATGAAGGATTATTCTGCGGATGGGATAATCATTCAGCACTTCAAGCATTTTGAATATCTCCTCCCGTGCGTGCATACCGAGCCTAAGCTTCACAGAGAGGGACAAAGGGAGCTCAGGCAACAGCATTTCAAGGATCTCCCTTACTGTACCGGGGTGCGGCATCAGCCCGCATCCCCGCATCCTTCTTGAGACTGTATTGGAGGGGCAGCCAAGGTTCCAGTTCATTTCATGGTAACCCAAACCAGCGAAGGCTTCTCCCATCAGGCGCATCGGAGCAGCTTTATTACCCAAAACCTGAGGAATCAGCCTCATTCCAGGGTTCTGGTTGTCTGGCAGCACATCCTTCAGATACGCCCGCTTCACCGATGCACCGGTGACACACGGGATAAAGGGACTGAAAAATTCATCGATTCCGGTGAAAAACTCTGCATAGGCATTTCTGAACGGAAATTCAGTCACACCCTGAAGCGGGGCAAGAATCAAATACATCTGAAAATACTAATCGGTGATCACATAATCCATCATCACATCGTGGGGATCTGTCGGGATAGACTTAAGCACCTGAAAATCAAAAGCAACTCCAATTTTTGGTGTATCAACGAGATCAGGTAAAAGTTTGTCATAATAGGCCTTACCCCTTCCCAGCCTGTTCCCTGTTTTGTCAAAAGCTACACCCGGAATGATCGCGAGGTCGATGATGCTGTAGTCTTCGATAACCTCCCCGGTCGGCTCCATAATATTCAGTTTCTTCCCTTTTTTCATTTTACCGCCCGGATCAAATCTACGCAAAATCAGCCTGGTGCCACTGACCTGAGGGAGCACAAATGACTTGATATCGGACCACTTCCTGATAAATTCGTGTGTTTGCACCTCTTCCGGGAGGGACCAGTATATCAGCACCGTTTTCGCTTTCAGGAACTCCAGCATAACCTCAATTTTTCCAATGATAACAGAAGAGCGGTTCAGAACTTCGTTCTCTGACAAGCGCCCTCTCTTCTCACGCATTAACCTGCGCAATTCTGCTTTTTCACTTTGGCTCATGGTTATGGTATTTGAACGTGCAATTTAAATCATTTTTACAAAAAAAACAAACATAATGTCCATAAAATTGATCGTTATGCACATATAGGAGAGCGTGCAATAAAATAAACGGCTGGATTTCCGGCAGGTTGAACTTCCGGGAATCCAGCCAAAATCCAGCCGGCCAGATAAAAACCCTGGCCTTACCGGGCTTCCATATATTGAGCAAGCAACCTGGCTACGTATTTGCCAAAGACATCAAACTCAATATTCACGACAGTCCCCGTGTTGAAATTGTGAAAGTTGGTCACCTGATAGGTATAAGGAATGATGGCAACCGAGAAGTGCTCCGGTTCCGAATCAACAACGGTAAGGCTAACACCGTTGACGGAAATGGATCCTTTCTCCACCGTAATATTCCCTTTCCCGGGATCATACCGGAAGGTGAATTTCCAACTGCCGTCAGTCTCTTCCACTTTTGTACAGACTGCTGTCTGGTCAACATGCCCTTGCACGATATGCCCGTCAAGCCGCTCACCCATCACCATACTGCGCTCCAGGTTCACCTCAGTACCCACTTCCCAGGAACCAAGATTGGTTTTTTGCAGGGTCTCATCTATGGCAGTCACCACATAACGGTTTTCTTCAGGCATCACTTTCACAATCGTAAGGCAAGCACCGTCATGTGACATACTCTGGTCAATCTTCAGCTCTTTGGCGATATCGGTTTCAAGGGTAAAATGAATATTGCCCTGATCCCTCTCTATGGCAGCCACCCTGGCTGTCCTTTCAACGATTCCTGTAAACATATCCTTTGGTTTTTGTATTGCCCCGCAAAGATATAGAAGTTTTTTCAGGGCAGGATTCCCAATGCGACAATAAGGCTTTTCACCTGCAACCGAATCAGACTGTCTTTGCAACAACTTATCATCAAAATTCTTACTTTTGTATGTCACCTGACTGAACACAAAGTTGGTGTCAGACCAGACCCAGGAATAATCACTTAAAAGATAACACTATGACAAAGAAAGTATTGGATGAAATCAGGCCTGGCGTAGTCGCCGGTGCTGACCTGCAAAAACTTTTTTCCATTGCCAAGGCCGAAGGCTTTGCACTACCGGCGGTCAACGTTGTTGGCACCGGTTCTGTGAATGCGGTGATGGAGGCTGCGAAAAAGGTGAATTCACCGGTGATCATTCAGTTTTCAAATGGGGGTGCCGTGTTCTACGCCGGAAAGGGAGTTCCCAATGAAGGGGAGAAAGCTGCCATACTGGGTGCCGTGAGCGGGGCAAAACACATCCATCTGCTGGCAGAAGCCTATGGGGTGCCGGTAGTGCTGCATACGGATCATGCCGCAAGAAAACTTCTTCCATGGATTGACGGGCTGCTTGATGCCGGGGAGAAACATTTCGCTGAAACCGGCAAGCCGCTTTTCAGTTCCCATATGCTTGACCTTTCGGAAGAACCCCTGGAAGAGAACATCGCAACGTGTAAAAAATACCTGGAAAGAATGAGCAGGATAGGGATGACCCTGGAAATTGAGCTCGGTGTTACCGGTGGTGAAGAGGATGGTGTGGACAACACCGGGATAGAAAGTTCGAAACTCTACACGCAACCCGAAGAGGTTGCTTACGCCTATGAGCAGCTCAGCGAAATCTCCGACCAATTTACCATCGCTGCCTCCTTCGGCAATGTCCACGGTGTTTACAAACCCGGGAATGTGAAACTAACGCCTGTAATCCTGCACAACTCACAGGATTATATTGCCAACAGATTCAATACTGGCCCAAAACCGGTCAACTTTGTCTTCCACGGAGGTTCCGGATCAACACGTGAAGAGATCCGCGAAGCGATCTCCTATGGCGTCATCAAGATGAATATTGATACCGATACGCAGTGGGCATTCTGGGATGGTGTACACCAGTATTACATGAAATACAAGGACTACCTGCAGGGACAGATCGGCAATCCCGAAGGGGACGACAAACCCAACAAGAAATATTATGACCCGAGAAGGTTCCTGCGCGAAGGGGAAGTGGCAATGATTGAGCGGCTGAAGATCGCTTTCGAAGATCTGAACTGCATGAACAGGAACTGATCCGATTTGTCTGCGCTTTTGCTTCAACCCCGGACGTGTAATATTTTGTGCATTTTTTCATTATCATTGTATATCCCCATCCGATGAAAAAATGTCTCCTTTCGGGGTTAATGCTTCTTGCCGGCATCCTTTCGGCACAAACCGACACACTGCCGGACCATTACAACATTGGAGTAATCACTATCAGAAAACCTTCATTCAGGGTATTGTCCGATGCCTATGCGCACTACCAGTTTATTTCCGGTGAAAGGCTGATGTCTGACACGACCAGTTTCGACAACCGCTATGCGAGTTATGATTATTGCCGGGTCACCCTGAAAAATCCTCATCCCAGAACCGGAAGGATCCGGAATGATTATATCCGCACGGGTATTGTGAGGAACCAGGTGAATAAGAAAACCAGTTTCGATCTTCAATTGCGCTCCACACACGCTGTCCTACTTGCCAACCTGGGCCCGGTGGCCATTTACGGCATGGGTAGCATGCCGAATGTCATCAATATGAACCGGAGCTTTCCGGAAATGAAGTGTTTCAGGCGTTACGACTGGATGCTCAGCGATACCTTAACGAAGAAGGAGTTCAGGAAATACATCCAGCGAACGAGGTGGTACGATATCAGAATTGAATATGAGGAGGGGGAAGAAGATTACACCCTGGTACTGAAAGGGGCAGAGCGTTCACTCACCCTCCAGGCATACCCATTCCGGAACAACAGCTTGCTTCCGGAAGAGAAGACCAGGCCGGACCTGTCGAAGCTCCATCATTGTTATGCCAAAGCCCTGAAAAAAGAGCAGATGAGGTTCGACAAAAGGGTCCGGAAACCGCTCAAGCCGATGCAAAATAAGGAGAAGAGGCAATGGGAGTATCTTCGGAGCCGATATTTCAGTGAAGAGGAGGCGAAAATGACGAAGGAGGAATGGCTGGCCTATTTCCGCCAGGTGATCCTGAATGAGCAGGAATACTTACCCGAAGCCCCTTTCTATCCCATACTCTTTTTCAGACACCTGCGGTACAGCGGGTACGTTTCGATGCCTGCCACCCTTCGTTCCATCAGATCATCAGCCCCGTGCTGCATAGAGACCGACAGCTCACAGTGTGTTGTGCCAAAAACGGTGATCTTCATCAACCGGAATACACTCGAGTACCATTCACAGATCCTTACAGAAAACGCCGGCCCCTGCTGCTTTTTGGCTGAACTGATCCCCTCCGGGGACTTTGCGGCACTGCTCGTGTTGAATGACAATACCCTTGCCCTCGTCCCTGTAATCAGGTTTGACGAATCACGCCAGGAATATATTCTGAATGCTGAGCTTTTCCCGGTCGGCATCCTCACCATAAGAGCCGTCATGGATTTTCTGGACCTTTGATGTAATATCTGTCATTCCTCTTCATTATAGAATTCAAATCCCCACCCAATGGAACCACTTCCGAATACGACACAGATCCGGCCCGAATCTGAACAGATCAGCCTCGCCAAAGACGATATCCGGCAGTTTGAGCCGTTGTACGACAAATATTACACCCGTATTTTCCTCTTTATTTATCGGAAGATGGACAGGAAGGAGGATGCTGCAGACCTCACATCCAATGTGTTCCTGAAGGCAATGAATAGTCTGCACTCCTACGAAATCACCACTGCCCCGTTCTCACATTACCTCCTGGTGATTGCCAAAAACGAAGTGGCTGAATTTTATCGCAGGAAAGGGCTTGAGCAGAAATATTTTGCAAACCAGAGGATGATCGAGCAGATAGCGCGCGATACGGAGTATGAACCTTCGGAGGGATTCTTCCTGATCAGGAAGATCCTGGAACTGCTTCCTCCACACGATTTTGAACTGATCGACCTGAAATATTTCAATGAAATGTCGGTAAGGGAGATTTCCGGCATCACAGGGTTGAATGAAAACAAGATCAGGGTAAGGCTGCACAGGATTCGGGAGCGAATCGGGAAGATGATCCGGAGCAAAGTTCCCGGCATGACCCGCTATGGCGACATGATGACCCTGACGATGTTGATGTTCACTTGCATACCCATTGGCATGTCCACTGTTCAATATTGACCAATGAACTCTTATAAGCTTCATTTTAAATGATTTATTCATCCGAAGAAAAACAAAATACAAGATAGATTACCATGAAACGCCACCGAATCGTAGAGACAGACAGGGAGATCATCAGTGACCCGGAAATCCTGAAGATGAAGCCTCCGTTCGCAGACCTGATGGAACGACTCCAGGACCTTCCGCCTACCCCGGCGGGCAGACGGCTCAGATTGCCCAGATATGTTATGATTGGAGCAGCAGCCCTGATTCTTGTGCTCGTTACCGGCTATTTCCTGCTCCTCAGAAACAAGGGTCATGATGCTCCGGTTGACAAACCTTTGCAACTTGCCGAAGCGTTTCCTCCGGAAGGGATTGAACCTCCGGAACCTGATATGCTTGAATATGAACATTTTGTCGTTAAACCTGGCAAAAAGGCAGTCCTCACCACAAAAAAAGGGTCCAGGATTACGGTTCCCGCTGATGCATTTGCCCATCAGGATGGTTCTCCCTGTACAGAACCCGTTGACCTGAAGTTTATCGAGTTTCACACTGTGAAAGAGATTTTCCTGAGCGGGATACCGATGCAGTATGATTCAGCGGGGATAAACTACACTTTTGAATCTGCGGGGATGTTCGACATCAAGGCCTACAGCGGTTCCAGAAGCCTGGTCCTTGCCGACGGCAAAGGGATCAATGTGGACCTGGTTTCACCGCGATCTGATCCTTTCAACTTTTACTATTTTGATACCATCCAAAACCAATGGGAGTATATGCATACCGAAGCTATTGCAAGTGCAGGTCATGGTCCGTCAGCTCCGGCAGTGGTGCCCCAAAAAGCGGACAAAGCGCCTGAAACTCCCCTGGAAACCCAGGGTGCTGTAGTGGTGGGCACTTCATCCGATCAGGTTTTGCAGACCGGACAGACCAAACACGCCTTCAAGATAGAATTTGACGAAAAGGAGTTTCCTGAATTAAGCAGTTACAAGAGTCTCTGGTTTGAAGTGATGGATTCAGCATTTGCAAAGAAGTACCTCCGCATGGGCACACAATGGGATAGCATCGCCATGAAAAGAGCAGCGGAAGATCGTTATGTCATCACTTTGTACAGGTTAAAACAGAGTATCACTGTAGAAGCAAAACCTGTGGACTACGGCAAGCCTTCGGAAGAAGCGCTGAATGCATACCAGCTTGTTGAAGCTGCACGTGAAAGCACGCGCAATGAGAGGGTTCAGTCTGCCAGGGCTACCAGGAGCATGATTGAGCAGCAGGAGCAAAACATCATGCAATGGGCCTATTCCAAAGGAGCTACCATTTACAACCTTGGGGTCTGGAACTGGGATAAACCGGTTCCCCAGCCCATGCAGGCCATGTCAGGCACCGGCAGTTTTGTGGATAAATCAGGAAAACCCCTGGTTCCTAAGATGATTTATCTGGCACAGAAGGAGGTCAACATACTCTGGAACTACAAGCCGCAACAGGACTGGAAATACAGCAATGCCACAGAGAACATACTCTGGTTTATCCTGCCTGACGGGCAATATGCTATTGTGAATGATGAGACATTGAAAAGAAGGGGGAAAACCCTTCCTGCAGAGGTGGTATCCAAAGAGGAAGCGTTGAATGAAATCGGAAGGTTTATCTGATTTGAAAATTATTTTTTCTTAGGCACCAGTGCATCGAAATTGTTGGTCAGGTTGCTGTAAGCAGTGAGTTCCATCTTGACATTACCGACAACCACGCCTGTTTTCATCAGGATTGGGAGCTTGTTGCGGTCGTCGCTGACGTATAACTCCATGGCATATTTATCCTTGAAGACGTTGCCGGTAACGAGTTGAGGTTTTATTTTGATGCACCGCACATGGCCCATGGAGGTCCTGATTGTTTCCCGGCCCAGAATCTCCATAGAAGAGCTGTAAACCGTATCATCAATCACAAAATTGAAACTGTAGGAATCACCGGTTTTGGCATTGGCAAGATCCAATGACCTTGCATAGTAGATCATCGAGAGAACGTCATGGACGTTATCAGGGGTTTCAATCACACTGGTCCGGCCACGTTTCAGGTCCTGAAAAGTGGCTTTATTCTTTTCCTGGTGAAAAGTGACATTCTGCCTGATGATATACCCACCCTCATCCACACGGCGCACAAAGAACCGGGGCAGCAGCAGTTCCTCATCAAGATATGTTTCGTAACGGTCATCAACTTTGTAAAACAGGTTGAATGCCCCTTTGGTCTTACCCAGCACCTGAATATGGTGGGTGTTTCTTCCATTGATCACCCTTGAGCCCTCTTTGACCTCAAAAGTGACTTCCCCTGCTGTCACCTTCCCTGTGAGGATGGCATCGTAATATACCCTGTAGATGAGTTTTTCACCCTTCTTAAATGCATTATTCTTCTGCCCGGGCAGATTCCGGAAGGTGAATCCTGCGGAAATGAGCAATGCCATTCCGAGCAGTGGGATCAGAGTCCTTTTTATCATTTCGTTTGCTGTGCCGGGAATGCCATCCGACCTGTAACACCTGGTCAATCTTTTCATGATGTGCTGATGAAAAGAGTCTACAACGCAAATAGCGTTCCATTACCCTCTCTCCTCTTTACTCTCTCCTCTCTCCTAAAGTACAATATTAATGATCCGTCCGGGAACCACGATCACTTTTTTGATTGAACCTCCGGCAAGATATTTTTCGGTTTGGTCATGGGAACGGACAGCCTGTTCTACTTCCTCACGGGTGGCTGATGAAGGGAGTAGCATTTTAAAACGTGTTTTCCCGTTGAAAGAGACCGGGTATTCAAACATATCCTCGACGAGAAATTCGGGGTTGAAAACCGGAAAAGCGGCTTTTGCCACCGGGGAGGTATGCCCCATCTTATGCCAGAGTTCTTCGGCGATATGCGGTGCATAGGGGGAGATGAGCACTGTAAGCGGCTCCAGGCAGGAGACATGCCATGGCCAAAGAACTGGTCATCAACACCACGTCCCACGAGACGCGCATTGCGCTCCTGGAGAGCGG
>JAWOGX010000148.1:0-3046 GCA_046496455.1 Bacteroidales bacterium
CCTTTGGATGTTATCCTTGGGCATATTCACCCCCTTGGCGTTTGCGATGGCAAGCCTGAGCCTGGGGTTTGATTCCGGTTCACCGCCCCCCTCCTTCACTGCAATGGATATCTCCTTAATAATCTTGGTGAACATCCTTGAGCGCTGTGCATCAATAGCTCCCTTCTTCCTCTTGATGGTTGACCATTTACTGTGTCCGGACATATTATGCTCATTTTAGGTTTGAGGTGTGCAAAATTAGAAAAAAAGTAATTCCTTCCGTAACTTTGCGGGCTTATGATTCAGGCAGATCCGCAGTATCCAGATGTTCCTGAGGGTGACCTCCCGGTTTGGCTAAGGCCACCCATGCAGCCTGTTGCCAGCCAGGGAGGGGAAGATACGGTGTCGGCAGATTCTTTATCGGCAATCTCAGGGTCCATAAATTCGACTTCTTTCTTCGCGTCATCTGTTCAGGATCATAACAGAATGACTCAGAATCCGCGTCAGGCCGTTGAAAGTGACTGGCTCTACGGCAGTTTTGCCATTATCCTTTTTATGATTGTCCTTTTGAGAATTTTTTACCCATTGCAGATTTCGCGGTTAATCCGGTCTGCAATCTTCCCGGGGAAAGGACAGGCTGATACCCGTGTCTTTGAGTTCCGGACAGACACATTCTCTCTCCTTTTTTTAATAATCTACAGTACTTCTTTCGGTCTGCTGGCTGTCTCTTCTCTTGCAGGATTCCGCTGGCTGCCTGCATTCCTTCCCGGTGACCTTGCCAGGCTTTTTTTCCTGTTCTCTGGAGGATTCCTGTTGGTGATGCTTTTCAAACTGCTGATGATCCGTTTCACTTCTTCAGTGTTCAGAACCCAGAAAGCCGGCCTGGCTTACCAGGATCACATGCTGATTTCAGCATTCGTAACATCGGCACTGATCATCCCTTTTGTGGTGATGAACGCCTTTTCTGCATCACCGGGTTTCCTGATCGGGGCATTCCTGATTATTGCTGCCCTGGCTGTCATCAGACTGGCCAGGGTATTCCCTCTCGGTTTTACTGTTGAGTCTTTTTCCTATGTTCATTTTATTTTGTACTTTTGCACCCTCGAAATTTTGCCTTTACTGTTCATCGGAAAGATCATCCTTGATTTGATGATGTGATAGCAAGGTATTACAGTGTGGAAAAAGAACCAAGGATTGATGAAGATTAAAAACATTCTCATTTCCCAGCCAGAACCGGCGAGTATTGAAAAGTCACCTTATGGTGAAATTCAGAAGAAGCATGGCGTAACTTTTCATTTTTTCAAGTTTATATCCATTGAGGGAGTGGAAGGCAAGGAATTCAGAAAAGAGCGCATCAATATTCTGGATCATTCAGCCATCATCTTTACTTCAAGGCAGGCTGTTGATCATTTCTTCAGGATATCCAAGGAGCTCAGGGTCGATATTCCTGATACCATGAAGTATTTTTGCACAACCGAATCAACGGCACTCTATCTTCAGCGGTATATTCAATACCGGAAGCGGAAGATATTCTTCTCCAATCCGCGCCAGGAGGATTTGATCAAGCTGATCACAAAGCATCGTGAAGAGAAATTTCTGTTACCCTGCACGGATATCATCAAGGGCGGAATGGTTGAAGAGCTTGAGTCGAATCAGGTCAATTTTCGCCGGGCTACCCTATATCGTACCATACCCAGTGATTTTTCAACGATAGATATTTCGAAGTTTGATATGCTGGTGTTTTTCAGCCCTGCCGGGATAGAGGCACTGAGAGATGCACTGCCCGATTTCGCGCAGGGCGGTACCATTTTCGGAGCCTTCGGGCCGGCAACATGCCAGGCGATCACCGATGCCGGGTTCACCCTTCACATCGAAGCGCCCTCTGCAACAGCCCCCTCCATGTCAATGGCTATAGATCAGTTTCTTGATACCCTCAATAAAAAGCGATAGGTTCGGCATTCCTCCAATGATTCCTGCAGCAACCAACGGGGTTGCCTCCCGATAATTCTTCAAATGAACAGCACATTCAGACGTTCCGAAAGGTTGAGGTCCATAAGGACCATTCGCATGCTCTACGAGCGTGGAATAACAGGATATCTGTATCCTTTCAGGTTCAGTTACCTCAGGATTGGGGAATGTTCACCCGATACCCCCCCTGCAGAGATTCTTGTCGCTGTCTCAAGGCGGAGATTTGCCCGGGCTGTTGACCGGAACCTCATCAAACGCAGGGTGCGCGAAGCTTACCGTCTGAATAAATCCATTCTTTGCGAGCCCTTGTCAGAGGAAAATATACCGCTGGCAGTCATGATCACCTACATTGCCGATGGCATTGAGCCCTGGGAAGTGATTGAAAAGAAAATAGTCTTACTTTTACAGGAGATCGCAAACCGTGCCCTGGCTCAACAAGCTCGGGTGTAAACTGCTTGCAATGAAATGGATAAAGAAATTCCTTTCAGGATTGATGATCCTCTTGATCAGGTTTTATCAGGGGGCAATATCTCCGTATCTTGCCCCTTCATGCCGGTATACCCCAAGCTGTTCCCAATACGGTATTGAAGCCATCCGGAAACATGGCCCGTTCCGGGGAGGCTGGCTAACCCTGAAAAGGTTTCTCTCCTGCAATCCCTGGGGAGGGAGTGGGTATGATCCGGTGCCATAAATCCGAGTATGATGAAAAAGATCAATATGAAACATTATTTTTTCAGGAAACGTTGGTCGGTAAAAGCCGGTCTGGCGGCTGTGGCCCTTGCGGGGATGCTTGCCCTGGGCAGCGGGCTGCACAACGATTTCGAGATCAGCAAAAACCTTGACATATTCGCCACCCTGTTCAGGCAGCTTAACGTTAACTACGCTGATGAGATCAACCCGGGAAAACTAACCAAGGTGGCCATTGATGCAATGCTTGGTTCACTTGACCCTTTCACGGTGTATATGCCTGAGGCAGATATTGAGGATTACAGAATTGCCCAGGGCGGGCAATCGGGTACGGCAGGTTTTCAGGTCCATTTCAGGGAGGGCAGGCACGCTATCGTCTCCATCAGCAATAACTCATCTGCCGCTTTGCAGG
>JAWOGX010000330.1:0-7918 GCA_046496455.1 Bacteroidales bacterium
ACCGCTATCACCTGGCCGGCGGAAAAGTTGAAGGTTTTCGGGAACCGGAGCAGCATGGCACCTTCGGCAATCCTTGAATTGCTTGTTACTTCGGTGTAATGATGGGGTATTTCATTCCAGTGTTTCATGTTATCTGTTTCTGTTGATGAAACAACAATATCGTATGAAGGTTCAAAAGTGCTCTGACATAAAAAAAAGAGGGCGCCTCAATGGAGACGCCCTCTTGAAAGAAAGATAACAGAAACACCAATTACCTGGTGAGGATCATCCGCTTGCTCTCAAAACCTTCTGCGGTCCTTACGATAACCATCAGGGTGTTCGCGCGGAGGTTGGAAGGAGCGGTGTAGAGGATGGTCTCTTCCTGTCCGGCCTTTACGTCACCTTCGAACAACGTTGCAATCCTGCTTCCGAGCATGTCATAGACTTCAACCACAGTCTTGCTGTCCTTTGAAAGGGTAAACGTGATGTGGGTTGAAACGGAGAACGGGTTCGGCGCCATGTTCACGGTGATCTGCATATCACGGGTGGGCTCAACAGGAGCTGCCATACGTGCAATAACCGGGGCAGCACCGAACTCCAGCCAGCGACATTCGTCAAACGCCACATTGATCATGTCGGCTGCTGCAGCGATGTCGCTCAGTGAAGGCAATCCTGCTACACCACCCAGGGCCTTGTTGGCAAGGTCAAGGATAGCATCTACAGTGACGGCCGGGTAGTTCAGTAAAATATAGTTGTATACTGACGATGGGAAAGAGTAGTACTGTTCAGTTCCGGGTACCGGTTCTCCTGTTTCATCACCGCAGCTGGTAGATTCCAGGGTGTAGAAATCCGGACCGGTGAAGACCAGTCCACCCAGATCGGCATCCAGCCACACATTCAATTGGAGTGTGATGGTCTGTGCGAGCAGTATATTCCTGAGTTTACCCTGTTTGCTGAGCAGTGGTGAAATATTCGCAAAAGTATAGTTGTTGTTCAGGGCACTGGCAGGACCACCACCGGGAAGAATGCTGATGATGTCCTGTGCAGCACTAAGGGTGAGGGACTTGTTGTTTGCAGGAATTCCGGCTATGAGGGATCCTCCGTTAGCCAACAGAAGGTCATCAATCAGTTGCAATGTTCCACGGTTGTCACAATGCGTACCACCCATATTCCCATAGAAACCCTGGGTGAGTGAACAGTATTCATCCTCAGGTTCCGGATCGGGTGTGGTGCAGGCCACTTCCACCGAGCATACGCTGATGCATCCATTGGCATCGGTAACTGTGAGGGTGAAGAAGGTTAGCGCATCAATTCCACCACCAGCAGTGTATTCAATAGATGCGGTACCCTGTCCGCTGGTAATGACCCATGCTGGGCTGGAGACAGACCATGAGTAGCTGTAAGCGCCAGTTCCGCCGTTTACAACAGCTGTCAGAATGTTTCCTGTAGTATTGCAAATGACAGCTGCACCTGGCTCGTCAACAGAGCAAACCAAAGCTGCTGCAGGTTCTGTGATCACAACACTTTCGTTGGCCACGCAGCCATTGGCATCAGTGACCACCACGCTGTAGGTGCCGGCAACAAGGCCGCTGAGGTCCTGCAGGCCAGACTGGCCGACGGGAACAACACCGCCCAGGCTTGCACTCCATGCATAGCTGTAAGGAGCAGTGCCACCATTGACGCTCAGGTCAATGGAACCGGTAGACAGGCCGTAACACAGCACATCCACCTTGCTGGCAGAGGTTGAAAGGGCCGCAGTGGGCTGCAGGATCGTGACAGAGGTCATGGCTGAACATCCGGAGAAGTCAGTAACTGTTACACTGTAGGTGCCGGCTACAAGACCGGTCAGGTCTTCATTGCCAGATTGCCCGACGGGCACGACACCACCATTTGAAGCAACCCATGAGTAAGTGAATGGTGCAGAACCTCCTATAACTGAGAGGTCTACAGATCCGTTGCTGCCACCGAAACAGGCAATATCAACTTTAGAAGTGTTCAGGTTGATTGAATTGACGTCTACTACTGTTGAACATGTTGCTGTAAGCGGGTTGCCGGCGAACATCACTGTTGAAGTTACTTCTACTGTGAAAGACCCGGCCAGGGTCCCTGAGTTGAGGTTGAGGCTTGTACCGGTTCCATTGACCGGGGAAGCATTGGTGCCGTTGTTGGTTACATTCCATGCATAGGTAGAGTAGGTGTGAGGATTGTCAATGGTGAAACTCATCGGCGTGTTGATACATACCGGCGAAGAAGGGGTGAAGGAAAAGTCACACTCCGGAAGCTGCACCACGGAAGCTGCGGAGAGTGAGCGGTCCTGGTTCCCAAGATTATTAAGGTTCCAGTCGATGAGCCTGGTATGGTAGGGAGATCCATTGATTCCACCTGCTGACTCACCATCACCAAATGTGATGCTGGTAGCGATATGGCCACCCCATGCAAGGATGGCTGTAGAGCTTGAAGGTGTGAACTTGATTAATACGGTTGTTGAAGTCTGTGCCGGTGCACCTGCTCCGATCGGGTCCTCAGCACTGTAAGAAATCGGGTTAACTGCAGCAAATGTTCCCCCGAAAAGGGTCATTCTTTTCAGGTTGGCTGGCAGATTGTTAAAAGTGGTCTGCGGTTCCAGAATGCCATTCACCAGGATACCCTGCGTTGGAGCAGGTATGGTTGCATAGGCTGGTGTAGAAGGAACGGCCGGATACCCGAGCAGTGGATCGATCGTTGGCGCTGAATGGCCCCAGATCCAGTGGGGTTCCATATTGTCATAATAGGTAATGAAATCAAGCGAATGTTTGGAGCTGTGACGTGTGTCATATTGTATTTCCAGTTCAACGGGTACACCTACCACAAGGTTGGTCATAATCACCCTGTAAGGCACTGAGTAACCCTCAATCATGTGTGCCTGTTGCGAATTAAGGTTCCCATTGACCCATGCGATAGGGTCCAGTGGAGCTGTATAGTTACCGTTGCGCCCCTGCTCCAGGCTCGCAGCCGGTTGTTGGGCACTGGCCGTAAAACTGAACAGCAGTGCCGTGATACACAGAGACAGAAACTTTAAGCCTAACAGCTTGTTAAGAGTTGTTTTCATAGTTTTCTGATTTATTTGTTGTTGATCATTAATACATTAAAAATTGAAAAAGAAAGAGCTGTCCGCCCTTGACTGTGGTTACAATACTTTTTGTCATCTCTCCATAGGCATTTGGGTTTGGTTTACATTGGGTTTTTTTCATAGAAATAGCCCGAGATCATTTAAAGTAACATCAGGCTATCGTATGATTGATAATGATGGTTTCTCAGCATGCAGCAAAATTATATCTCCGGAACAGGCGATTTCAAGGTGTTCAATACTGAATCTGCTGCGTGTTTACCCCTGATTTTTTTGCGTAATTTGCGCAACAGAATGCGTATATTTACGCAATCGTCAATTTAAAACGCAGAAAATTAATAACATAAGAAGACATTAAAGCTATACTCAAAAGATAAAAAAACTAAATCCATAAATTCAATATTGGAATTATAATCAAACATATAATATATTATTTGTGACAAATTTGTTGTTACGGTCATGAACAATGAGATGTTCTGATTGTTTTTTGAGAAGCCGGCCGATTGTTTCAGTTTATGAATCTGAAGAAAGCGGCAGGTCCCAAATGAAAAAACAGCGACTATGAGTTCAGGGAATCACCTGCCCCCTGTCCGGGTGATGATTGTCGAAGATCATGATCTCTTCAGGGAGGGGCTAAAGAAAGTACTTAAGGAAATACCCCGGGTTGAGCTTGTTGCCGAAGCAGAGAACGGTGCAGTTTTCCTGGAATTATTGCCCAGGTTGAAGCCGGATATTGTGTTTCTGGATCTCAGGATGCCATTGATGGGCGGTGTAGAGGCCACCGAAAGGGCGCTCAGGATCGATCCCCATCTCAGGATCATTATCCTGACGATGTTCGGAGAGGAAAATTATCTCTTTTCGATGATCCAGAAAGGGATATCCGGCTTTATGCTTAAAACCGCAAAAATTTTCGAAATCGAACGTGCCGTCGAACTTGTATCACAGGGAGAGCAGTATTTCTCTTCAGAGGTCAACAGTATGCTTGCCAGGAAGCTAAAACAGTTTACAAGTCAGGAGGAAATTGCCTTTACAGCCAGAGAGACCGAAATACTCCATCTTATCTGCAAGGGGTTTTCAACCCAGGAGATTGCTGAAAAACTCCATTTAAGCAAAAGGACTGTTGAGGGATACAGGTCAAAACTGCTGGAGAAGACCAATCAGCCCAATGTCATCAATCTGATCATTTATTGCCTCAGGAACAAACTGTTGTCTGCTGCCGTGTTCGACCAGGAACCTGCAATGTCACTATGAACAGAGAAGTCAAAGATTATGACCTTGACCTGTATCTCCAGATCCTGAACAAACTGGCTAACCCAATATTTGTAAAAGATGACCAGCATGTTTTCGTGATGGTCAACGAAGCGTTTTGCAACCTGTTCAAGTTGGAGCCTGATGATTTTATTGGCAAATCGGATGCAGAGATTTTTCCCGAGCAGGAGTGGAAAGTGTTTCATAAAAAAGACTTGAAAATTCTCAATACCGGTGAGTCAGATGAAAACGAGGAGGATGTGACCATTCCCGGGGGGAAGAAACTCCGGGTTGTAACGATGAAGTCATTGCTTACCAGTCTTTCAGGAAAGAAATTCGTACTGGGCATCATCACCGACATTACCGAGAAGACTGCCCTGATTGCCAAGATCCGGGAGAGCAGGACAAAGTACAAGACCATTTTCAACCTTGGTTCTGATCCCTCTGGCCTCGTGGCTTATCCGGAATGGCTTACGCATGAAGTGAATGATGCTTCCCTGGATATCGCCGGGTTGTCGAGGAGGAACCTGATCGGAAAAACCGCCGACCATATCTTCTCCTGGGTTGACCCTGAGGAGAAGGCGATCTATTTCAGGACCCTTGAGCGGAAAAAAGTGGTTCAGAACATGGATATCAGGTTGCGCAATTACAAGGGGGAGGTGCTGTCATTTCTTGCTTCCTCAAAAATCATGAAGCTGCACGACAAGTCATTCCTGCTCTATTCAATGCGTGACATCACCGATCTGAAGAGGACGGAAGCAACCCTTAAAGACAGCAGGATGATGTATCGTGAGATGGTAGAATACTCCCCGATTCCTATGTTTATTCACAGGCTCGGGGTGATTCTCTTTGCCAATGATGCGGCGATTTCGTTTTCAGGGGAGTCCCGGGACCGTGTTATCGGGCAAAGGATACAGGAGGTGATCAGAATTCCGATTGCGGCCGGTGAAGACACCAATCTTGATTTCCTGTTCAATCAGCCTTCTCATACCTGGGAAGCCAGGGATGTTTTACTGGAGACCAAAGAGGGCGTTCCGAGGAATTTTATTCTCAGGAACGTGAGAATAAAGTACGCAGGTGATCTCGCCACCATGACCAAGATCCTCGACATTGCCGAGCAGGGCAATCTTGAACAGTACGTGCTGAACAAGATCATCGAGGCAGAGGAGAATGAGCGTAAACGTTTTGCTGCGGACCTGCACGATGACATCGGGCCGCTGCTTTCCACGATCAAGATACACCTTCAGCTCCTTGAGCGCTCAGTTGAAAGTGAAAAGAGGGAGGAGATGATCAGGATGCTGGAACTCCGGATCAACGAGGTGATTCAGAAAGTGCACCAGATCAGTCATTCCATCTCGCCGCATACCATTGCTGATTTCGGACTGGAAGGGGCTGTCAGTGAATTTTGTCGCCGCATCAACAACATGGAGGTCTATACGATCAGTTTTGAGCATAACATCAGCGGAATGCGTTTCCCGGAAGATATTGAACTTCATTACTACAGAATCATCCTTGAACTGCTGAACAACAGCATGAAATACTCACAGGCCAAAGAGATGTCAGTTTCGCTGAAATATCAGAACGGCAGTCTGCGGCTCAGGTATTATGATCACGGGCAAGGGTATCATCTGCAGGAAGTGTTGAATAAAAGCGCTACCCTGGGAATCAAAAACATCATCCATCGCGCAAGCCTGATGAGTGCAGAAATCCGCTTTCGTCGCGTCAGGAAGCGTACCATCGTGCTTATCAGCACACCGGTAAGTCCGCGGTAAAGAGGGGTCAATCTTTCTGTTCACCAGGCTTATCAAACCGAATCTATTGATACCTTTGCCCAAATATTGGTCATAATTGCAATAGGTTGTTTATGCATCATTTACAGGATTTTTTCGGAGCAGATATGTACAATTACGTGGTGCTCCCACTGATTATTGCCTTTGCGCGGGTTCTTGATGTGACCGTGGGTACCATCAGGGTGATCTTTGTTTCCCGCGGGCTGAAATACTACGCCCCCATTCTTGGCTTCTTTGAGGTGATCATCTGGTTGCTTGCCATTGGCCAGATCATGCAGTCGCTCGGGAATTTCATGTCTTACATCGGCTATGGTGTCGGTTTTGCCATGGGTAACTATATCGGCATTATCCTGGTTGAAAGGATGAGCCTGGGCACCGTCATCATCCGCATCATCCCCAAGTTTGACACCACCAACCTGGTGAATCACCTTCGGGAGTCCAACTTCGGGGTTACGACCATCCAGGCAGAAGGGAAAACCGGCCCGGTGCAGATCGTGAACAGCATCATCAAGAAAAAAGACCTCAAGGATGCCCTTGAGATTGTCAATACCCATAATCCCCATGCCTTCTATACTGTCGAAGAAGTACAGAAGGTGAACGAGGGGTATTTCAAACATCAGCAGCAAAAGGGAAGCTTCTTCAGCACCCTTCTGTCAGGGATCCAGATACGGAAATAGCGGGTATTTATCACCTGCGCAGCACAAGCTTCCTGGTCGAGATCCCTTCTGTTGTGGTGGTCTTCAGGAGATAAATTCCATCAGCCAGGGTTGAAAGGTTTAGACCCAAAGATGTTTCCGGGGAAGAGATCAGGTGCTCTTCCTGCAGGACCCTTCGGCCATGTTGGCCATACAGTTCCAGTTCAACCGTACCGGAAGCAAAACCGTGAAGGACGAGTTCCAGTTTGCCGTCAGTTGGGTTGGGGTAGAGGAATATCTTCCCGGATGAGGCCTTTGTGTTGCTTATGCCGGGGTTTTGGGTGAAGTTGATTTTTATGGTATCTGTTCCGTGGCATCCATAGTTGTCCGTAACGTTCACCCAGACCGTCTTAACGCCGGGGCCGGTTCCCGAAGTGTCAATCATGACACTCTGGGTGGTGGCACCCGTGCTCCACAGATAGGATGTGAACCCGGCACCTGCATTCAGCATTATGTGCTGACCAGGCAAAATGGCGGTGTCATTCCCGAGATTGACGACAGGAAGGGGGTGGATGATGACATTGACCGGGGCTGAGAGGCTGGAGCAGCCGATGGGGCTGGTTACCTTTACGGAGTAGGAACCGGCCTGCTTACAGGATAGGGTATAGGAGGTCTGATTCGGCATGGGTGTGCCATTCAGGTTCCATTGATAGGAAAAGTTCAGGCCGATGCTTGCCATCAGCACCACTGAGTCCCCAAAGCAGGCTGCTGTGGAGGTGACCGGGGTGATCTGCGCAGGTGGGGCAGGCTGGACTCCCACATGGAAATGGTATTCGGCATTGTTGTCACACCCTGATGCGTCCGATATTTGGGTGACGGTATAGGTTTTGGTGGACGCAGGGGTCAGGTAATAACTGAATGACGGGGAGGTGATCTGGGCAACCGGGATGTTTATGCTCCCATCCTGGATCACAAGGCTCCACGGGGGAACCCCCGATAAAGTACCTGATAAAAGGACGCTGTCACCCTGGCAGATTGCTTTCGATGTATCATCGAGCAATATGCCAGGGGCGGCTTTCACAAATAGGCCGTTTTTGATAAGGGTGTCATTATAATTGGGCGTGTCAGAATAGTTGTTGGGATTGTCTGTGTATGCTTTG
>JAWOGX010000373.1:0-7552 GCA_046496455.1 Bacteroidales bacterium
AAAATAAACTAAACAATGGTAAAAATCAAATCTTTCAAAGGGATCCGGCCTGTAAAGGATAAAGCTGAACTCATCGCCTCACGCCCCTATGACGTGCTGAACAAAGAAGAAGCCAGGAAGGAAGCTGGGGGCAATCCCTACTCATTCCTGCATGTCATAAAACCTGAAATAGACCTGCCGGATGACATCAGCGAATACAGCATGCAGGTGTATGAGCAGGGAAAGAATTATTTTCACAAACTGCTTAACGATGGTGTCCTTTTTCAGGATGAGCAGGAGATGATTTATGTCTATGCTCAGACCATGAATGGGAAAACACAGTATGGCATTGTTGCCTGCGCTGCCGTGGAAGATTACCTGAACGACCGCATCAGGAAGCATGAGCTGACCCGCCCCGATAAAGAGGAGGATCGCAAGATGCATGTGAGGGTGTCCGGGATGAACTATGAGCCGGTGTTCTTTACCTATCCGGGTGTTGCAGCATTGGACAACATCATTGCAGGGATAGTGAAAGGGGTCCCGGAATACGATTTTACGTCAGTGGATGGTTTCGGCCACCACCTCTGGGTTGTAAAGGACCAGTCCGTCATCAGCCGTATTGTTGAACTTTTTGCCCAAATACCGGCTACCTACGTTGCCGACGGTCATCACCGTACTGCTGCAGCTGCGCTTGTCGGCAACGAAAGGAGGGAGCAGAACCCAAACCACACCGGGGACGAGGAGTACAATTTCTTCCTCGCTGTGCATTTTCCTGCCGATCAGCTCACCATCATCGATTACAACCGCGTTATTAAGGACCTCCACGGTTTATCTGCCCGGCAACTCCTGGAGAAACTCGATCATGCGTTTGAGGTTGAAAACAAAGGGAATGAGGAGTATAAACCCTCTTCGCTTCACAATTTCAGTATGTACCTTGAAGGAAACTGGTATTCACTCACTGCGCGTCCCGGGTTTTTCAACGATGATGACCCGATAGGTTGCCTGGATGTGACGATCCTGTCAGATCAGGTTCTTACCCCGATTTTTGACATCACTGACCTCAGGAAATCCAAAAGGATTGACTTCGTGGGGGGTATCCGCGGGTTGGGCGAGTTGAAGAGAAGGGTTGATTCCGGAGAGATGGCTGTGGCATTTGCCCTTTACCCGGTTAGTATGGAGCAACTGATCAAAATCGCCGACACCGGCAATATCATGCCCCCGAAGACTACCTGGTTTGAACCCAAACTCCGCAGTGGGCTTGTGGTCCACAGCCTTGATTAGCTTTTGGGAAAATCCTGGCGATGCGCTGAAAATGGTTGCTCAGGGCATAAAAAAAAAGAGGTTGTCGGATGGTTAATGATACCATGAGGACAACCTCTTTCGTATGCCGGGACGTTTTATTCAGTCGCCATATCGAGTCTGGTCTTTTTAAACAGCTTCAGGATCAGCCACTCTTTCTTCTCGCGCTCCAGCTTCCGTTTGTCACGGTTTGCCTGTTTATAGGCCTTCGTTTTCATCACCGTAGCTTTATCCTTATTGTAGGCGCGAATGGCCGGATCTGTGGATTTTCCGTTGTAACGTGTGTTTCTCCTGAATACCCCTTCAGGCATATCGAACTGATAATGCAATCCGAGGTTGATATAGCCATATCCTTCGTTCATACCCCGATCGCCACCGTGTGCGTCAACCCGGTCGGTCTGGAGGTGCCTCAATGAAAACTCCCCTGAGATGGTAAACTCAGGGGTAACACGAAAATCAACACCCAAACCGAAAGGAAACACCATATTGGCAGCTTTCCTGCTCCCAGTCCCCTCTGTTTCAATCAGGCTGTCTGTGTCCAGCTGCCGTTTCCATGCGCGGTAACTTACCATCCCTGCACCGGCAAAGGCATACACATTGAGCAACCTGTCAGGATCGTTGCCGCCGATCATTTCGCTGAGGCTGACAATCCCACTGAGGCTGAATTCAACCAGATCGCTTTTGAAATAAAAATCCAGATTCTCATTTTCAGAGCCAAGGGTTGTCGTAAGCAGATTCAGCCTGGTCCAGAAAATTCCGTTGAACCTCTTGGTGAGCATCAGGCCATACATAAAACCCCGGTCATTGTAAAAATCCCCTGAAAACGGGCTCGCATTGGAGAACCCACTGGTTTTTCCGGATATGTCGCCGTAAAACTTGCTGGTCCCCAGATTCAGTCCGATGTACCAATGCTCGTAACCTCTGTAACCCTGCGCCTGCGCCGGTATGATATTGGTCAGCATTATTGCGGTGATTGCTGCGATAAGCAACGGGGTTCTTTTGATGAGTATTCTTGCCATGTGGGTTTTCAGCTTGTTCTGTTTAAGGATGTTTGCTCAGTGTAAGGTCTAACGCATTCAGAATTTAAAGATTATGCTGACTCAGAAATTATTGTCCGCGGCAAAGATAGTAATTATTACAGAACAGGATATTTATTGAAAAAAGACATAACAGTTGGATTTCTAGTCTGATACAGATTTAATGTAAGGTATTGCAAAACCCAAACCTTCTGGTTCTAAACAGGGTAAAAGATAGTGCCATGACAGATCATCCCTGATTTCAACATCCTGTATTACGGATTCCCCGGCGGGGAGATTAATCCAATCATAGGTAATTCTGCCATATCCGCTGGCTGTGATCCAGGGATTGAAGCTCTCGCCCTCCCATGTTTCCATCGGTGTGATGATGATCCTGACCTGGATGTCACGGCTGCTGCTATTCGTTATGGTGAGGGATGCTGTGGAAAACCGGGCAATGCCTTGTTGCAGGATGTGGCAAAACGCCGGCAAGCGCCGGGCACATGGCTCTGATCCGATCTGCATGTTGCTCGTTTCCGGGGTGATGATCACATCATTGGGATCAGACAGTGTGACCCTGCTGATGAAGAGAAGATTCAGCCATGCCTCAAACATAACCGCATCACTCCTCTGCTGTGTGGGCCCGGCCTGCAGAACCCAGGGTGAATCCTTTCGGCTCGCTTCCATTCTCATGAGGGCGTTTTCCGGATCCGTTTCCAGATCATTGCAGCACTGATCCAGCAGTTCCTTCCCCTCTTCCAATACCTTTTGGTACGATCCGGAAATGATCCCGGGAAGTTCAGGATCGGGGGATGAAACCCCATATTGTGCCGGATCGTGTTTAAGGGTATTGTAATATAGGTTTATATCTGAGAGAATGTCCTTTTCGGCTTTCTCCAACCCCGTTAATACGGGTTGAATCACCGCAGCGGAGAATCGTACCTCCCCGATTTTTCCCAGGAGTAAACCGTTAAGCCGGGGATGTACGCAATACGGCCGCAGCGCTGTGATAACCCGGATGGCGATGGAATCCCTGCTCTCTGCTGAATATCGTTCAATCCTTTGGAAAAGCAACCCGAGATATTTCATGCCCTGGCTGTTCATCCCGGTCACATCCTGGCTGTGCCTCTTCATTTCGTATTGCTCAAAAACTACCGCGTACCTGGCTGAGAGATTCGCCAGGGGCCAGACCTCTTTTTGTAACCAGGCAGCGATGACAGACTGCAAGGATTCGGTTGCCTCTTTCAGAAAAAGGGCGACAAAAACCCTGTCGGCTATGATATTCAGTTCCCCTGCTTCGAACAACCCCGGGTATCTGCTGAATTCATCAAGGTATGCCTGCAAAGTGGCTTCGTCTGAAAAATTGACCATCAACCTGAAGTCGCGGCCCGCAGCATCAATATACCTGCCGTTTTCAGGGCTGAGAAATTCACTGTGCTCATTGCAGAAGACAAGAAACCGCAACAGGTTGACCATCTTCCCCTGTGCGTTGAAATAGGCGTGGTAGAGGATGTTTTCGGCGATTTCTGCCCTGTAGAGGTCGTATAAATTCTTCCCCGTAAGGTCTTGCCGGGTCTGGAGTTGTGCGAGAAGTCGAAGCCCCTCTTCGGGCCTTGTGGGATCAAGGGCGGGGTCAATCCCGGGGATAAATCCGGGTATCACACGCAGATAATACCTCAATCCTCCGTATGTGCTGATGTTTTGCATTAATGCCCTCTCTCCGTCTGTATCACCGGCTTGCCTGAATAGCCGCAGGGCTTCCTCCAAACCCGTGGGTATGCCGGTGCCGGGTGAATTGGCATGGAACGCAAGCATTGCCAGGAGTTCCGTGGAGAGCTTATGCCCCTGGGCTGAAGCTTTAACCAGGTAGGGATAAGCTTTTTCGACACTTCTGGGTTCATTGAATTTGCCATTCAGGTATATCAGGGCGCAGTCGTACTGGGCCATGTCATACCCGCCGTCGGCACTCTGCTTCAGGAACTCCAGGATCTTTTCCCTGTCCTTGGGCAGCCCCAGCCCGTCAGCGTACATATACGCAATGCGGTGGTTTGCTTTGGCGTACCCTTTTCCCGCAGCACGCTGGTATTCTTTCAGTGCCTGCTTGTAATCCTTTGGTGTTGATCGCCCAAGCCTGTGGTGATCACCGAGAATGACCATCGCTTCAGGGTCACTCCTTGCGTTCCGCTTTACCTCCTCGAACTTGTACATGTAGTAACTGTTGCTGTTGGGGAAAGCACTCATGATCTCGTAAAAATGTGGGTTGGCACGGTACTTTTCACTGATATCAGGAGGGGTAGCAGACCTTGGCAGGGTGGGAGGAGATTGGGCCCGGAGTTGTGGCTCCAGGATCAGTATTAAGATTATCAGCAGGGATAGACGATTCATAAAAAAGGTGGGATACTGATTGATGATGGATCAGGAATCATAGTCCCTCTTCAGGGCGGGGACGTCTGCGGGGTTTATCGTATTGGTGTTTGGGGTTCCTTGCATCGATATCCTCAACCAACCTCCATTTGCCCCCGCTGAAGCGGAAAGCATTCATAATATTCCCTTCCGGCACATAAAACTGCCTTTGCCCTTCAAGCAATGGCTCCATCGGTATCAGGTTATCGAAAATGATCATATTCTCGCTTCTCCTGACCTCTCTGTAGCTTTTTCGTTCCCTGCGCGTGGGTTGGGTACTCCCCCCCGGTACCCGTCTGCCACCTGTCAGCCTGTTGATCAGGTTCTTTTTCTTCTTATAGGTCGATTTCTTTTTGTCTTTGACAAAAATCCGATCCTTCTTTATCGTATAATGTTGTCGCTCATACCTGAGGTTCATCGTGGCAAGGGAAGAGTATTCAAAAAACACCCTTTTCAGGTGAGGTCGCCCGTAACGAAAAAGACTCTGCCCAAACCTGGGCATACCATTGGACCTGAGGGTCAGCACCTCGATCAGTTTTCTCCTGATCAGTGGATTGTTGCCGTCCCACCCCAGCAGCGTATAGTACCGATTGCCTCCTTTGCGTGTCAGGATGACCTCATAATACACTGCACCGTACCAGTTCTTGTGGTCAAGTACTTTGCTTTCAGGCGAATCCATGCTTTCAGACATGTCTGTCAGGGGATATACCTCGTAATCATTCTTTCGCCTGCTGAAAGACTGAATGAAGCCAAAGTATTCATAGGTGCCGTTCTCCTTCATGATCATCCAGGTGATGATTCTGAATCGTTTGTCGGGGGAGGTGATCATGCTGATGTACTTCAGGGAGTCGAAAGGGTATTTGAAGGAGTTGTTCAGCGAAAGCGCATCCGATAAAAGTGTCAGGAAGATTTCGTTGGCAGTATGTTTTTCTGCTTCTGTCTCACCTTTATAGATCACGGCGGCAAGAACAGCCAGCGAGTCTTCAAACTCCCTGAATTCACTGATGTCCTGGGCCTTTGCAAGGTTTGGAGTCAGTAAAAAACCCAGCAAGACTGAAACGATCAGGGATAGCCTTGAAGCATAATAGAGGTTCCGGGTTTCAGGTGTCATAGATAGTTGGGGATAAATCTGTATTTTTGAAGCACAAAGGTAGGTATTGAACATCAAACGAGCAAAGGATGGTAAAGAGTGAAATGGTTTCTGAAGCACTTCTGCTTGCAGGAGAGACGTTAAGGGCCTTCTTGCGCAATGAAACTGTATTGGGAATGTTTGACTTCAGGGATCGGATTGACGAAAGGGTGCAGCTGGCAGAAGCGATGAACCCCTGGTTTACCCGGCAGAATATACTGATGAGCTTCAAAGCATGGGGTGAAGTGTTGCAACCTGCAGCCATGAAGCGCTGGATGGGCAGGTATCCTTCCATTTCTGACAGGATAGATCCACAAACAGTCGCAGTTGTGATGGCTGGAAACATTCCTATGGTAGGATTTCATGACCTTTGCTGTGTATTGCTGGCAGGGCATAAAGCCATGGTCAAGCTGTCAGGGCATGATGAAGTGCTGATTCCTCTCCTTTTTGAAATTATGACTGAGGCCCACCCTGAGCTTAAAAACAGGGTCGTTTTTACCACCGGGACAATCAGCGGTTTTGATGCCGTTATTGCAACAGGCTCCAATAACTCAGCAAGATATTTCGATTATTATTTCGGGAAGCACCCGCATATCATCCGAAAGAACAGGAACAGCATTGCCGTGCTCGATGGCCGTGAGAGTTTCAGCAACCTGGATGAACTGTGCAGGGATATCTTCGACTATTTTGGAATGGGATGCCGAAGCGTTTCTGCACTCCTGGTCCCGAAAGGTTATGATTTCAGCAATCTGATCGTCTTGTTCGATGCATGGGACCATATTGGAAACCACAATAAATACAGGAACAACTACGATTATCAGAAATCAATTTTCATCATCAACAATCTGCCTTTTATTGATCACCGGAATATCCTCTTGCTTAAAAATGACAATATCCAGAGTCCTTTGGCGGTCCTGCATTACCGCGAGTATGACGATACGTCGGAGGTGAAAGGTTTTATCGAACAGAACCGTGATACCCTTCAATGTGTGGTGTGCACCAATGCCATCGTGGAAAATACCGTTCAGTTCGGCAAAACACAGGAGCCTTCCCTTTGGGATTATGCTGATGGTGTGGACACTATGGAATTCCTGCTTGATCTCTGAAGGGTCAATTCCCCCGCATTACCGTGACAGTACCCTTGTATTGCTTGTTGATGCCATGGGTAACATGCAGCACGAAATAGTACACCCCATCTGATTGGTTTCGTCCGTCCCACCAATGGTTGGCGTAATCGTCACTTTCATAAACCCTGGTTCCCCACCGGTTATAGATCACCATATAACTGTTTTTGAAGTGTTCAAGGTTTTCTATCCTGAATACATCATTGTAGCCATCGCCGTTGGGGGTAAAAATATTGGGAATGGTGAGTTCGCAATCGAGAACTGTGAGATTCATACTTTCAGAATAGCTTTTGCACCCTTCAATTTCAAGGGTGTAGGTATATTGTCCGGGTAAAAGGCCGTTGAGCAGCAGGGGAATGAGGGTTGAACCTCCGGGTGACCATTTTACAACGTGTTCCGGATGGAGGTTTGAAACACCCTGGAGGATGATGCTCTCGTGGCTGCAGATCTCTGCATCTGGCAGGTCGAATATCGGATCAGGAATGATCTGCAGAGAGATGTCGTCAATGCCGTAGCAATCCTTGCTGAGATGTGACGTTACTGTCACGGAGTAGACACCTGTTTGCGAGACATTGATCTGCTGGGTAGCATCACCGGTTGAC
>JAWOGX010000008.1:0-5702 GCA_046496455.1 Bacteroidales bacterium
ACTGTATCATGCCACGGAAAGTTGCCTGAGAATCCGGATCCGTTCATCAATCGGGGGGTGGGTGCTTGAAAGATTCCGCATTCTTGCCCCTTTGGGTTTGAGGGGGTTGGCAATAAACATCGGTGCGGTCACCTTGTTGGCGGATTCGAGGTCTGCTGACGAACCGCTAATCTTCTCCAATGCCGAGGCCAGCCCTTCGGGATACCTCGTAAGCTTCACCGCTGAGGCATCTGCCAGGTATTCACGTTTGCGGGAAATGGCAAAATACAGGAGCTGTGCGGCAATTGGAGCCAGAATGGCGAAGAGCAGTGCTACTGCCATCATGACAAGCTGTGCCCCGCCACCCTCTTTGGACGAGCCGCGGTAACGGGTCGCAGAAGAGTAGAATACCCCTCGCATGAAAACCTGCGATATCAAAACAATGCTGCCGAGCATGATGCCTGCCAGGGTCATGAAACGTATGTCGCGGTTGACAATGTGCGACATCTCATGGGCAACGACCCCCTGCAACTCATCCCGGTTGGTGACCGCCAGCAATCCGGCCGTAACGGCAATGGCGCTGTTCTCGGGATTCCTGCCGGAGGCGAAGGCATTGAGGGCATTCGACTGAATGATATACACCTTCGGCATCTTGCTCAACCCCGCAGCAATCCTCATCTCCTCAACCACATTGAAAAGCCGGGGATGTACATCAGGCGTCACTTCCACCGCGTTGCTGGCGCTCAGCAGAATGGAACTGCCCTTGTAAAATCCAACCAGTGTCATCACAAACCAAATGCCCGTTGCGATGATCAATCCGTTGAAAGCCGTATAGGGCCCCCCTATACCATAACCAATGACATAACCCAACAGGAGCAGCACAATGCCCATCCCGAGCAGTAAAAAGAATGACTTGCGCCTGTTGGCGCGGATCAGCTCCCACATCGTAATTGAATGTTAAAAACTCACTTGGGGCACTTCCCGTTCCTGGGGTATTTCAATTTCGAAGAACTCCTCTTCTTTGAAACCGAACATCCCGGCAATGATGTTTGAAGGGAACATCTGGATTTTGTTGTTCAGCCCGAGTACTGAATCATTGTATGCCTGGCGGCTGTAAGAAATCTTGTTCTCCGTGGAGGTCAGCTCCTCCTGGAGTGCCAGGAAGTTCTGGTTCGCTTTCAGGTCCGGGTAGTTTTCAATGGCCACCCTCAGTTGACCAAGCGCCTGCCCAAGCATCCCCTCAGCTTTGGCAATTTCACCTACAGATTCTGCGGCCATCGCCTGGCTTCTGTATGCGGTGATCGTTTCCAGGGTTTGCCTTTCATGTTGCATGTAACCTTTAACGGTTTCAATCAGGTTGGGGATCAGGTCGTGGCGCCTTTTGAGCTGCACGTCAATTTGTGCCCAGGCGTTTTTCACCTGGTTCCTTAAACGCACCAGGGCATTGTATAGTCCGATCACGTAAAAGACCAACAGTGCCAGAACGATGATAGTAATCAGGATAGGGGTCATGTTAATTGGGAATTAGTAATTAGTAATTGGTGATTATTAGTTTTTACTGTGCTTTGCCAAACATCTCAATAAGGAGCCTGGTTAATTTTGATTGTTGATTTTCTGATGATTGCAGCAATTGAACCAGCTCTCCGTTATCGAACCAGATGCCGTGGTTCTTAGGGCATTTGTCTATCACCACGGCTTTGTGCTGCTCATTGATGAGCTGTTTGTCCATGGTGCGATGGCACATCGGGCATTTCCGGGGGGCTTCTCCGGTATCTCTGGCAGGCGTTCCTGAAATCCCCCTTTCAGCATCCTGTTCAAGCAGTATCTCCAGCTCCCCCTGGTCAAGCCAGATACCATGGCAGTTGAGGCAATGGTCTACCTCCACCTGTTGCAGTTCCTGGATGATCATTTCTGAATCACAAACGGGACAAAGCATAGCTTCAGTTGTTTTTGCGAAGATAGCATTTGTTTTTCAGTAATGATGAAATCATTCAGGGTGAAATTATCATGCATCGGAGGTGTGACCATTTCGATGAATCAAATCGCCCCATTCATAATAAGCGGGACCTCCAAAGCATCACAAACTGACAGCAAATCTGCCAGCACCTTATCGTTCAGTGCGATTCCCTTTTTTACAAGCTTCTCTTCCGATTCCCTTTCAATGTCTCCGGGGATATAGATTCTCTGCTGTCCTTCAGCGGGTTCCCCTGTTCTGAAAGTGTTGATCCAAAGATCCATCATCTGCTTAAAGGTATCTGCCTGCTGGAAAGCGTCGATGCGCATGGCGCCGAAGAAATGGCCGAGCCCTTTTCCCGGGGCATCCGGCCTGGGCTGCAGGTAGCTCACCTGCGGGGGGACGAACGGCCCGAAATTGGCGCCCGGGAGCACTGCCGAGAGGATGTCGATGATGGCACTCATGCAATACCCTTTGTGGCTGCCGTGTTCACGGTCTCCGCCCAATGGGACGATCGCCCCACCACGGGTAATCACCGCAGGATCCTTTGAAGGATGCCCTGATGCATCCTGGACGAATCCCAGAGGCGCTTCCTCGCCACGTTTTTCCATCATGGCCAGCTTTCCCCGTGCTACGGGTGTGGTGGCAAAGTCGGCAACAAAAGCCGGCTCTTTGCCTGCCGGGATTGCCACCGCCAAAGGGTTGGTGCCCAATAACCTGCTGATTGAAAAGGTTGGTGCAACCAGGGGGTTGGCATTGGTCATCGATATGCCGATCATGTCGTGACGGAGGGCCATCATGCTGTAGTAGCCCGCAATCCCATAATGGTTCGAGTTCCGCACCGCTACCCAGCCGGTGCCGGCATGCAGCGCTTTTTCGATGGCCAGCTCCATGGCCATGACACCCGGAACCATACCCATCCCGTTGTCTCCGTCAACCACCGCTGTGGTCAGTGTCTCATGCACAATCTCCGGAGCAGGCCTGATGTTCAGTCTTCCTGCCTTCCACAGTTCATAATAGTCTTTTACCCGCATCACCCCGTGCGAAGGGATGCTGCGCAGCTCTGCCCGAACCAGGACGTCGGCAATCAGGGTAGCTTCACCTTCCGGACTGCCCATCGCCGTAAATATTTCACGGATCTGGCCGATTAAGTGTTCATGATGATAGCTGGTCATACAATATTTGTTTAATGGATGATGATTTCGTCACTGAAAATCCAGGCAGGCTGACCTGCCCCTGCATGGTCAGGGGGGCATTCGCCACGGTTGACACCCACGACTTTTACTGCTATGATCTTCTGACCCCTGGTGTCAAAAACATACTTGTGCACATCCCCTTCCTGCCTGACTCCTTTGAGTTTTGCCGGTGAAAACTTCTTCCCGTCAGAGGAGACTAGCACGTTCACTTTTTCCGGTAAAAATATCCACGAATCCTCATCCTTCATGAAGCGCACCTCAATGGAATCCGATCTGACCTTGTCATTTAATAAGATTTTAGCGTCCAGATCTTTGTAAAACCCGAGCCAATGGCCGCTCCGGAAATTCCCTGTGCCAAGAATGCCGTCACACAGCGACCGGGCACCTTTGCCCATATATTTCCGTTCCGGTAACTCCTTTACCGTGCATTCGCTGCCGAGCCCCTTGTGTGTGGCGATCTCCCTCTGCCATACCATCTCAAAAGGATCACCATCCACTGAGCAGCGGATGAACAGGCTCTTCATGCCTGCAGGCACTGGCTGGTCAAGGGTTGAATATCCTGACGCAGGGGTGGTGCTGCTGGTGGCATACGACAATGACAACGGTGCTGTCTGCCCGGCTGCCAGAAAGTACTGGCTCCCTTTTCGGGTGATTGCAGTGTTTCCGAGAAAAAGAATGTTAACGGTGATATCCAGGGAGAGGTTGGTGCCCGGGGCTGTAAACACATTCATCACATCCCAGGAGGTGAGGAAACCCATGATGCCACTGATCTCCCTGGCTGGAGAGCTGATGGTCGCCTGGACGGTGCCCCCCGGGGGGATGATGATGGAGTCCGGGAGGTTGACCCCGCTCAGATGGAGGCGGGGCTTAAGGCGCAATTCCAGATCTGATTGGTTTTTGAGAATCAGGGAGCCACGGTTTTGATCGTTGAGGAGGATAACCGGGTTAACCACATTGAGTGATCGCTCAACCAGCGGCCTGGCAAACTCCTCTTTCGCATACAGCTTTTGCTTGTACCAGACTGCCGTCCTTCCACTTTTTAATGCTTCCCGCACCCCTTCGGTAGTCCGTGTTTTTGCGAAAACCAGCGTCATGGGGCGGTGCCACTCCGGGTCTGCAGCCTTGGCCTCAGATGCCGCACCGTGAATGTCGGAGTTTCCGAACATCGTGAGCCCGTATTCCAGTGCTGAGGCATGTGCTTCAGGATAGTACCAATCCCAGTTCACGATCTCGATACCGTGCATCCACCCTTTTTTCAGCAACTCTTTGTGAATAGGATACCAGTAAGGGGTGTCAGGTGCCCCCTGCCGCCAGCCCGGATGATTCCAGAAAACAAATGCGTCCTGCTGGATGGCTGCTTCAACGGCATCCATAAAATTATCCTTGATCAACGCATTGACATCATCCAGAAAAAGGGCATTGAAATGTCCGGGGGGCATGTTCCTGGTGATTTCCGCACCTTTGATCAGGATCATGTTGTACTTTTCGGCCTCACTCCTTGCGAGATCCCAGGGTGCATTCAGGTCGGAGATGATGTACGCCGCATTTGGCCTGTATTCAATGTGGTCTGTAATGGCGATCACGTCAAGCCCTTCGGCCCAGGCCTCTTTGACCCTTTCGGTCGGCCATACGTAACCGTCGGAGAAGGACGTGTGCATATGAAAATCGCATTTCAGGGTCAGATACCCTTCCGGATCAGGAAACCGTAGCTCCTTCCGCTGCTGTGCAATGGTTGCTGCATCAGAAAGAAACAGGAATGCAGCCAGTATCAGAATTGTTTTTTTCATCTTGAATTCCTTATAGGATGAGCAGTGTTACAGAATGTAAAAGTGCAGAAAATCTGTCACAGTTCAATGACTAAATCGATGATTTATGGAGGGCCTCATTGTTTGCAGTGGTTTTTTTTATTTCTGCTGATGTTGTTATCTGATGTGTTTAGGATTAACTTTGAACTCCTGATGTTTAAACTTATCCGAATGATCCTCCTATGAAAAAAATCCTGATTCTGATCGCTTTTCTGGCATTGGTCTCAATATCCAATGCGCAGTGGAAAGTCCTTTTTGCTGATTCTGTTGATTTTTCATCTGGAATGCCGAACTATTTCCTGACCGATACAACACAGTCCAATAACCTCTGGATGACAGGTGCTCCTTCAAAACCGATGTTCAATGCGGCCTGGAGCCCTCCCTATGCCCTTATGACCGACACATCAGGATTATTTCCTGCCGGGAACAAATCTGCTTTCACAATACAGCTTCACCTGGACTCCATGAATATGTGGATGTGCATCGGGAACGGCTTCCTCTATTTCAGACATCGCTATGATTTTGACTCGCTCCTTGCAGGGGGATATATAGAGATCCGGTATTTCGAAAGCTTTTCACAACAATGGACCGATTGGTTTAACCTGGTTGAAGACACATTGCTGATGCCATGGATGAACTCACTTGATCCGGGAGAGTATCCCGTTGATACCATTGTTGGCGGAATACCTGCCTATACAGGGAGGTCTGCCGGGTGGCAGTATGCAGACTTTGAATGGTTCTGGATGATGCTGGTCAAAGGGCACGATC
>JAWOGX010000015.1:0-4760 GCA_046496455.1 Bacteroidales bacterium
CTCACTCGTAATGAGCAGGTCGCCGGTTCGAGTCCGGTGAGAGGCTCCAGGAAAGGCAAAAGTTTAAAGGCAAAAGTTTAAAGGCAAAAGTTCAAAGGCAAAAGTTTAAAGGCAAAAGTTTAAAGGCAAAAGTGAGCAGATGCATTGATTTAAATCTGTGAAAATCTGCGGAATCTGCGGGAAAATTTAAAAAAGTATTGTTTTCTCAGTAGACTCAAAATTGGATTCTGATTCCCAAATTGTACGTTTTTATTATCCGGCAAGCCGGAGAATTATCCTGGGTTAATGTCGGGTTGGGTGCCGGTAGTTTTTATATGCTGGTACAGATGATATACCACCGACAGCAGGATGTAGAAAACCACACCGGCGGGTGCGGCCACCTGCCACCCGAAAGTGAGAAAGGTTGGGAAGACCAGTACAAAGAGGGCAGCCACAAAATATTGTTCAACCCCTTTTTCGAGGATTGCTTTGAGCGGGAACATTCTGATGGGGGCGACCATCAGCAAGGCAAAGATGCAGATGGTGACCGGGAGCCAGATTTGTTCAACCGGCAGATTTGCAAAAAGTGTCTCCCTGAGCGGTAATTTTGAATCATCAAGGGTTGCCAGCAAGGGCAGTGCGGCAAAGAAAATCCCGTTGGCAGGTGTGGGGAGCCCTTTGAATCCGGGTTTATCGGGCACCAGGATGTTGAACCATGCAAGCCGGATGGCGGAGAAGATTGGTATCATCGCAACGATGAGCATGCTGGAGAGTTCGGGTTCCATCAGGTGATAGACAGCAATGGCCGGCGCAACGCCAAAGGTAACCATGTCGGCCAGGGAATCAAGCTGTTTTCCGAAAAGGGAGGTAGCTTTCAGGAGTTTTGCAGCAAGGCCGTCGAACATATCAAGTGTTGCCCCGAGAAAAATCAGGAGGAATGCTGTAGTCGGATTGTCGGCAGAAATTGCCAGGAATCCGCACAGCAGGTTTCCGAGGGTGATGATTGAGGGGATCGCTTTTCGGATCATCTGTTTTGCTTTTTACGATTTGATATCAGCAGGAGAGAGGGCTTCTCCAAGTTTTATATGTCTCTCTGTGAGAACCGCTGCACCGCTGAGGTGCTCTTTTTCCATGATCAGCAGTACTGTCGAACCCAGTTCAAAGAGACCGATTTCATCCCCCCTGGCAAGTCTCAGTGAAAGGTCGGCTGCGTCATAGCCTTTGTGGAAGTTTTCCACGATATTTAATCTGATTCGACCCACCACCAGCGCTCCCACCAGTATCAGAAAAAAATTGCCGTAGTCAGAATCTCCCTGCATCACAACACGTTCGTTTGTGCAGTAGAGTTCCGGGATTTTTTCTGCAAAGGAGGGATCCACCGTATGGACGAGGCCATTGATGTGCCTGATCGAGCGGATGGTACAGTCGAATGGTGCATGCACCCTGTGGTAGTCGGCAGGGGAGAGATAGATGGTGGCGAAGGAACCTGAACCGAAACCGGGCATCTGAAGCAGTTCCTGAAGGGGGTAATGGTTCCCTTTTACATGGAACAGCTGATGATTGGTGAAGTTGCCGGCAGCGGTGATGACACCTTCTGCCGGAGAAGCGATGCCCTGGGCAAATGTTCTGGCCAATGGCTGCAAAGGTCTGGTAAAGAATTGGTTGAAGCTTCTGTAGGTTTCATTTTCGTTGCAGAAATCATCCATGTTGATGCTATAACGCCTGATATACCGCCTGATCACCATGCGGATAACCCATGAAGGTTTCCGCCAGTCGGCAACCCTGCCCATCAGCGTGTTGAGCCTTCTGGCAAGGCCGGATCGCTGAAAAAACCGTGATGTCACCAAACGGTAAATAATTCCCATGCTCTGCTGATGATTGATAAGACAAAGGTACAAGAAATGCGTTCAAGTGGATGCATTGGCCGCTCCTCAACAGCTACCCATAACCCGAATGTTTTGGTTATAATGAAAACATTTCTAAAAATCATAAAAGATTTGGTTATAGTCAAAACATTTGAGGATTTTCATCCTCTATGAACAATATCCCTGAAATTTTGGCTATCTTTGTGTTGGAATGCCTTTGAGTAGGTGATTTGTTATTGACAGCCTGCAGTGCTTATAACAGCAGTATTACCGATTACCTTTGAGGCAACCTTAAAGATATAACATTAGTCCAATGGATGACAAAGTTAAATATTGGCTTGAGCTCTCTGATTACGACCTTGATACTGCCAAGGCCATGCTTGACAGCAAGAGGTATTTATATGTAGGATTCATGTGCCACCAAACCATTGAAAAAATCTTCAAGGCTTATTTTGCCTACAATCATCCAGAAACTCCACCATACACCCACAGTTTATCCTATCTGGCAAATAAGGGTGGGTTTTACGAAGAATTCACAGAGGATCAGAAGAACTTTATTGACCAGATTGAACCCTTAAACATCGAAGCAAGATATCCATCTCACAAAGAAAGAATTTTAAAAAGCCTCACGGATATTGTGTGCCAAAAACTTATTCAAAATACTGAAGACTTACAGCAATGGATCAAAGCGAAGCTATAAACAAGGTAAAGCAGTACAGGGTTTTGTTGGATCAGTATTTTGATCTTGAAGCTGTGTATCTTTTCGGATCCTATGCAAGCAAATCAAACAGAGAAGACAGCGATATTGATGTTGCTGTGGTGATGAGTAATATTTCAGGAGACTTTTTTTCAGTCAATCCATTGCTTTGGAAACTAAGAAGGCAGATTGATGATCGTATTGAACCTGTTCTCATTGATAAAGATTATGACGCATCAGGATTTCTTGAGGAGATCAAAAAGAGCGGAATCGAAATTTCCTAAAACAGAGTTGAAAGACGAACAGTGAACGGTATAAGCTGAACCGGTGAGAATCTTTAGGCAGTTTAGTATACTGATGGTTACGAAGAATAAAAGGCCAATAACAATCCGTCATCATCCCCAAAATTCCAGGTATGTATCGGAATTGCTGACATGGTTGCCTACATGAATTCTACCAACAAATAATTTGGATCTTCCCGGCAAACAGATAGGTTTTTTGCATTAAAAGCACTCTCTCCCGAGAATCAGGACCGGGAGATCAAAGGACTGCTAATAGCAATGGAGTTCTTTTGATCTAAAACACGGTGTCATCGTCAGCATGCGTCAGAAAGATCAAAACCAAACATGGCGAACGCCACATTGCGGTTACATCACTGCAACCGAAAAAAAAGTCAGTATTGTTTTTCTGTGAAGAAACAATGAATTTTATTTGCATAAATCAATAGTGTTCGTACAGCACTAAACAATAGTATTCGTGACACGCTTATTAATAGATTTGGCACCTGGGTTAATGGATCGATTGGTCTAACCCCATATTATTTGGACACTTTGCTTGAACTTTGTTGAGTTTTTCGAGGCGTGCCCCGAACGCTCAAGCACCGGTAAGATTTTTTTGTGATTTCTCTTCCGTTTTGTGGCCGATCAATCATATATACCAGAAATGAAATCGCAGGATGGAGAGAAAAGAGGCAGAGAGCATTCTACAGCACCGTTTTGGGTTATCGGGGTTTTATGATGAGCAATGGGTGGCCATTGAGCGGATCCTCAGGGGCGAACGGGTGTTGCTGATTGAGAAAACCGGGTTTGGCAAATCGTTGTGTTTTCAGTTTCCGGCATTGGTGTTTGATGGTGTCACGGTGATCTTCTCCCCCTTGATCGCACTGATGCGCGACCAGGTGAAGAAGCTGAAATCACTGGGCATTGAAGCACGCTGCATCAACAGCGAGCAGACGGATGCAGAGAATGCCGTCATCATCAATGAAGCCAAAACGGGCAGGGTGAAAATCCTGTACATTGCTCCCGAGCGGCAGGAGAATTCTTCCTGGATTGAAGCCACCAGAGCCATGAAACTTGCCATGATTGTTGTGGATGAAGCGCATTGCATTTCTGCATGGGGGCACGACTTCAGGCCTGCATTCCGACGTATCATCAATCTGGTGAAACTGTTGCCCAGGAACCTTCCTGTGCTGGCGACTACTGCCACGGCCACCAAAAAAGTGGAGCACGACATTGCTGCACAGATGGGCGGTGAGCTTACGGTGATACGTGGCAACCTGATGCGCAGCAATTTCCGCTTGTTCGTGATTCAGGTCACCTCCGAAGATGAAAAACTGACATGGCTGGGGAAGCATCTTCCACGGTTACCCGGCTCAGGCATTATCTATACCGGAACCAGAATCAACACAGAAATTTACACCCGTTGGCTGAATTATCTCGACATCCCCTGTGCCGGCTACAATGCCGGACTTGATCCCGGATCGCGCGTTGCGGTGGAAGAGGGGCTGATGAACAACCAATGGAAATGTGTCGTCTCGACCAATGCGCTGGGGATGGGGATTGATAAACCCGACATCCGGTTCATCATCCATACCCAGATTCCACAGTCGCCGGTACATTACTATCAGGAGATCGGCAGGGCTGGCAGAGATGGTGAACCGGCCTGGATCATTCTGTTTTACAATCCTCAGGACAGAGATCTGCCCGAAGCATTTATCGAAGGGAGCAGGCCGCCTGTGTCCACATACGAACGGGTGATTGGTGCTGTAAAACAGGAGCTTCTGGGAGAGAAAGATCTGATGCGACGTACGAACCTCAGAATGGGCCAGATCAGAGTGATCAAAGCCGATCTGATGGAACAAAAGATTGTGAGAGAGCTGACCATCAACGGGCGAAAAAAACTGGAATTCATCGCTAATGCACCAGTGCTGGATACCCATG
>JAWOGX010000046.1:0-14180 GCA_046496455.1 Bacteroidales bacterium
CTCATGCCAAGATGCATTTCAAGAACCTGCCAGTCCGGATCTGTGGGTACACGCCAGCCGGCAGGGCACAGCTTCCCGCCAGCAACTGCAAAAGCGTTGTATAAAGCCCCATATACACTGCCATACTTGGCTTTATCATATTGCAGCCAGCAATAGGCAGGTGTCTGGTTGACATAGGCTGAACTCCATAAACTATCCTCATCAGTATGTGGAATGGGTGTCCCGTCATTGAATGTGGTGGTTTTCAGGTTCTCGGCCATCCATACCTGCGTACCGATTTGTATGGTCTTATAAGTATTCCCGTCGATGTCCTTCATTGTTCCCTTTACCAGACCGGGATCATCATCCTTGTCCTTTTTACAGCCAGAATAAACAATGATCATTGCCGCCAAAACAAAAGCCAACACTGAACTGAATTTGATGTACATTTTCATCGGAGGTGGATTTGGTAAAAATTGATGTAATGCCACAAATATACAATTTTTGGTGGTGGTAGGAAACGAGTGAATAACATTATTATTAGCCGTTATGCATAGTTACCCATTAAACTTCAGAAAAACAAAAGAGTCTAACCGTTCTGAAAACAGATATGAATATAATCGAATATGTCATATTTGCTTCATTCTGATCAGAAGTGAAATATATTGAAAATAGGACAAATAACCACTGACAACACATTATCCGCGATGAAAAGAACCGAGATTCTATTGACGTTGATTACAGGAGTTTTATTGAGTTTTGTGCTGATCGTTTCAGGCTGTAAAAAGGACAATCCTGATGACAAACCCAATGACAAGCCAGCTCATCCAACCACAATCACAGATATTGATGGCAATACATATAAAACTGTCAAGGCTGGTGACCAGGTCTGGATGCAGGAAAACCTGAAGACGACAAAATACAATGATGGCAGCGTAATACCATTGATCGAAGACTCAGTGATGTGGAAATCCATGACCTCAGACGCCTATTGCTGGTATGGGAATAATATCCTGAACAAGAACACCTATGGGGCATTATACAATTGGTTTGTGATTGAACAAGGGAAACTTTGCCCCACCGGATGGCGCATTTCCACCAATGACGACTGGAGTGAGCTCATTGCCGGACAAGGAGGTCCCGTTTATGCCGGGGATAAGTTGAAGGAGAAGGGATTTACGCATTGGGATAGTCAGAACCTGAAATCCACCAATTCATCAGGGTTTACAGCACTGCCCGGAGGTTACCGGAATGGTGCTGACGGAAGCTTCGGAAACCTGGGCAGTTTTGCCGGATGGTGGACGTCAGACTATTACGGGCTGAAACAGTTTGGCTGGTTTATAGGCATTTACAGCCAGTTCAGCACTGTAGAAGTAAACTATTACAACACGAAATACGGCTACTCGGTGCGTTGCATTATGGAATAGGCTCCATCACCGATCTTAAATTGACCCTGTTTACGTATGAAACATACAGGATTTATTACAATTGGTTTATATTTGAGAAATTTTAGCAGAAGAATATTCAACATCCCCTAATCAATTACCCATCATGTCATCATCATCATTACAACAGAACCTGATCCTGGTTTTTTCTTGCCTGGTATTCACAGCATTGATTTCCGTCAGTTGCGGAAAGGATAAAGATAGTACACCGTCTGATGGTGATGGCAACACTTACAAGACAGTTGTGACTGGCAGTCAGAGCTGGTTGTCTGAAAACCTTAAGCCCACCAAATACAATGATGGGACCGACATCCCCCTTATTACAGACAATGGAGCCTGGTACCTCGGGAAGGCCCCCGGATATTGCTGGTATGAAAATAAAGCAGCCGAAAACAAAGATCTATTTGGAGCCTTATATAATTGGTATGCCGTGAATACGGGCAAGTTGTGCCCAAAGGGATGGCATGTTCCCACCGATAAGGAGTGGATGCAGTTGGAAGAGCATCTGGGCATGGTTGAAGCGGAACAGGTTTTCCTTGGATGGCGGGGGGAAGATAAAGCAATCGGAGGGATGCTGAAATCAACCGGTACATCTCTTTGGACAGATCCCAACACGGGTGCAACCAACTCTACCGGATTTGAAGGTTACCCCGGAGGCTGCCGGATTCTTTACGGAGATTTTAAGTTTAAGTTTGGCTACGCCTACTGGTGGTGTTCAGGCGAAGTGGACCAGACATACGGCATCATGCGCAGCCTTGCCTCGGACCTGGTTACCATCTTCAAAAGTCACTACCAGAAAGAGTATGGGATGTCAGTCAGATGTGTTAAGGACTTGTAATTCAAATGTTAAAAAATACATAAAAATATGTTTATACATGTTTTGTTCAATATCTTTGGTGCGTAAAAACCAAAAAAAGTGAACAGACATGAAAAAACTTTCTCTTCAGACTGCTTCGACCATAAAGGGTGTTCGGGTAAACGGATTCCCTTTTTTCTTACTTGTCATTTTCGCTCTCCTTTTCATGGCTGCAGCTCCTGAAGGCCACAGAAGTGATACTTCCGGGTGCATGACCCGGGTCGATTTAAGGGCAGCGCACACGATGTACAGCCATTATTCCGCAACGCTCAACCCTTCAGACCGGGCCCATTTCCCTGCATTTTCAGTGAACAATTGCCAGGTGGATGCCATGAAACAGATATTCAGGCAGAATCCCTCCGCTGTAGCCTGCAGAATATATCCCGGTTTTGAAACCGAAAATGCGGGTACGATGTATATGCTGGTCATTGGTGTAGATCTGGCAGGGCGTGACCTTGACACGTTTGCCTATAAGACTGCAGCTGAATTTGCCGGTTTCTGCCCTCCCCTTTGCGATGGGAAGAGTCCTCTTGCCAGTGGCATAGCGTCTGACAGCATTCCGTACAACATCGGCGAACCACTTTCAGTGGTCAACGCAAGCAAACTGATTGCCAATTACAGAGAAATGAACCTGCAAACCACCGGTGGCATAAAGCATTTTAAAATATCCAGGGAGCAGTTTCTGATTATGGACAGGCTATCCGCAGGTTCTTCCGAAATTAAAGGTTTTCGCTTGTATTTCGGAACGGAAGGAATCGGTAAAGCGACAGTGCTTCTTATCGCTTCTATGGGTTCCGGTGGCATTGACCTTGAATCACCTGTTTACCCGTCAAGCCTCACCAATGCCGGGTTATGCCCCTATTATTGTGACAGGGCCACCGAAATAGAAACCGGCAATTAGAATGCTTTGTTTTTTCTGATCAGTGCCGGTTTCCCCAAATATCGGTCACTGCGTTGCGAAGGTTTTTAATGGCCGATTTTGCGGCATTGCGCCTGAAAAGGATGATTCTCTTATGCACCAGGTAATGGATTACGCGCTTTTCAAGCCAATGATGCAGAGGTAGCAGAAATGCAATCAGGATAATTTTTATACCGAGCATCTTCAATGGTTCTCCATGGGTGAGATGGTGGATTTTGAAATCTGCCAGCAGTATGATGAATTCGAACAGGAAGATGAAGGAGATAAACCCCAGCAAATGGATTAGGGTAGCGGAAACCTTGAAGCTACCAAGCATCAGGAGAACGACAAATGAACTCAGGATTATAATCAGGATCAGAGAGTACTGAATATTATTCCTGCGTTGTGTCTGTCGCACCTCCTCTTCCCTGGTCATTTTGAGTATCTGGGCCGTATTCTGGATCTCAAGCGCCAACATCTCATCATTTCTGTTCAACTGGGATATTGAATCAGAGATGCTTTTGACACGTTCTGCATAAAACAGGGCATCTTTGTAATTCCCGGTCAGGGTATACAATTCCTTGAGTCCGGTGCTGGCTGTCAGGGCATATTCCAGGTAATTGGCCCGTTTCGCAAGATCGTATGCAATGAGATACTTGGGGATAGCATCATCGATCAATCCATGACGGTTAAGAAATTCTCCGTACCGAATGTAAAAGTTTGAAACCATCACTTTATTGGGATGGTTTTCTGCCAGTAAGGACGCCTGATTCTGATAATATCCAGCCGAATCCGTATCATTATTGAGCTCTGAAAAGATTGCCTTCAACCTCAGATAAGTTATAGGCTGCTGTAAAGACAGATATGCAAGCTCCTCGGGATACTGATCAAGATACAAATGGGCAAGGGATTCAAAGAGATCGTTTTTCATCAGATATGACCGGTAAAGCGCAAGGATGTACTGCTTCAGGTAAGTATTGTTATGTCTCTCTGCAAAATCGATCATCTCGGAAAGTTTCTCTTTATGCACATAATTGTTGAAATTCATAGAGATATCTTCAAGGCTGATCCAGGCCCAAATCAATGCCATTGAATCAACAGGGGCCACCTCAAGAATCAGATCGATCTCCTTCATTTTAAAAGAAACCGCCTTCTCATACCCTTTTGTGAGATTGTAGAATTGTGAAAGACTTCTGTAACAAGACATCAGCAGGTCCCTGTCTTTTTTTGATTCTGCTATGGTTAAGGCATTCAGATAATACCTGAACCCTTCAATGACCTGGTTGCTTGCCTGAAGTGTTTTGCCTATGATGAGGTAACTCTCGGCTTTTTTTTCCGGTTTGTTGATCAATTCGGCCGTTGCCAGGCTTTTATAACTAAAGCTGAGTGCTTTGTCGAACATAAAAACATCAATATAAACACCTGCAAGATTGACGAATGTCCTCCATACCAAATCGGGTTGGTCAACCTGGAATACCAGATTCTCTGCGCGCTGCGCATACGAAATCGCTTTCTCACGGTCATAACCCAGTTCATTCATCGAAAAATACTGATTCATGACATGCAAAATGATTTCGGTGCGATAGGTCATATCAGCATATTTCACTGCAAGCGCAGAAAGGCTGTCTGCCTTCTGCAAATCTCCCAGTTCGTAGTAATAATGCCTGGATTTCCTGAGCAACTCCCCGATGTTCGCAGGGATTGGTTTCGATGCTTTTTTTTCTTCTGCGATTGCAGGCTCATCGCCCGCAACAGCAGCGCTCGAAGGGATCGGATGATGTCCCAGGAATGCAGGGATAAACAGGTATAAAAAAGTTTTCCTCAGCGTCTTCATGGTTTGTGCACTTAATTCAATGGCCGGTGAATTTGGTCTGATGCTGCGCTTTTGAGCCCTGGCTCAATACCTTAAACCATCCACACGGCAGATTGTTTTTGCACCCTACCTGTTATGTAACTAAAAATAAACGAAATAGATTCAACCCTGTCAGGGGGTTACAACGGCAAACTTCTTTATACTGCTTCCTGAACTGCTTTGGCATCGAATCAGGTACATACCTGCTTCCAAAGAAATTTGAGCTGTGTTGATCACCGAAACATTACGACCGGTATAGAGCAACTTTCCGGAGAGATCGAATACCTGTACCGTATAATCTCCCGGCGTATCAGATTGAATGTGCAGATTTCCATTTTTATAAACCGGTACCGGATGAATCGAAAACTGAGGTTTAAGGGGAAACGGATCGGATTTTTCAACGCCTATGATTTGCCCCGGATAACATTGGCTGCACGAACGGTAGTAATCGCGCTGGAACATTTTCCATTCAGGTCCTGCACCTTTGCCGATTGCCAGTGCGTAACCCCTTCCGTAATTCGCCTGGAAATTGGGATACTCGGTGAATCCGCCAACGATGAACAGGTCGAGGGTGTCATCGCCATTGAAGTCAGCGATAACCGGTGCATGGTCAATTTCAAAATCAACGCCGATATGGGCTTTCAGATCCACACTCCAGAGCGAATTGCCGTTAAATCCGTTGAGTGCATAGACACTCCCGTTGGAGGAGCCGAAAATTACTTCAGGGATGGTGTCATTGGTAATATCAGCCAATGCCACGCCACGGAATGCCTGGCCATTACCCGGAATGTTGTATTGCCACAATACTCCACCCTGATTTGTCAGTGCTATCACTTTGAAATAGCTGGTTATTACAACTTCACACTGGCCGTCCCCGTTGATGTCGCCGATTGCCGGAGGAGCACCGATATAATACCCGGCGTTGTAGCTCCAGGCGTAGGTACCGTCTTCAGCGTTCAGCACATGCAGCTTGCCGGAATAATCGCCCACCACAAGTTCGGGCTTGCCATCGCCGTCAAGGTCTGCCACCCCGGTGCCGTGATAGACGTAATCATCCATCGGAATCGACCAGTGCAAGGCGCGGGTTGCCCCGTCGTAGGCATAAAGCCTGCTGTTGTTGTTGAATCCCCAGGTCGCCACCACGAAATCAAGCTGCCCGTCCTGGTCCACATCTGCAATGGTGGGTGCCGTCTGCACCCATGAATTGGCATCCACGAGCAACTCCCATTTCGTGACCCCGGTTAAACCATCCATGCAACGAACCCAGCCCTGAAACTCTCCATGAAGTATCTCAAGGTTGCCATCCTTATCAATATCCACAACCACTGGAGGTGAATCACTCCCGCGGGTGTTGGTCTGCCATTGGATAAATCCGTCGTGCCCACGGAAACAGAAGGTTTTGGGATTGCAGGAAGAGGGTACGATCACATCGGGGATATCATCCCCTGTGACATCATAAATGAGAATGGCCACATCGTTGCAACCCTCCCCTGCCCCGGAAGCGTTGAATTTCCAAAGCAGGCTCCCATCCTCAGCATTCAGGGCGTAAATCATGCTGTCGTTCCTGTAACAGCCGAATACGACTTCATATTTGCCATCCTGGTCAATGTCATCAAGGGCACTTTGCCCGAAAGAGGAATCATCGGTATCAAACCACCAGAGTATCCGGGGTACCTGTGCCTGTGCCAGGACTGAAATCAGCATTAATGTAATGGCAAAGAGTGTCTTTCTCATTGTGTTCCTGGTTTGGGTGTCATTGTGTTTCAGACAGTATTCAAAAATAAGAATATTTCTCGAAAAACCGGTTCACAGCTCATTTCACTCCACTTAAAATCGCCATTCTTTCATTCAACCATAGCCCATCCGCAGAAACTGAAATCGGTCCTGAGAAGCTCGCTTTTTTCCAGATCTGTTGCCATGGGGATCGCAAACAGTGCGATAAGGATCTTGTTATCAAGCAGTTTTGCGTTATAGTCCTTGATCCTGATCATCACCTGATTTTTCAGGTATCCCGGGGCATCGGCCGTGTTAACGAGCTTTACAAGAAACCAATCGGGCTCTTCTGCCAGGCTGTACCGCCGGATGATCGTGCCATCACCGGGGATGAACTTCCGGGCGAGCGCGTTATTGGAAAAAGGGAGCAACCTGATTTCAACCCCTTCAAGCAATACAGCAGATTCTGGATTATCGTCCGCCCCTATGGCACTCTTTATCTTTATCGGAGCCCAGGCTCCTTTGTAAAGCTGGAAAATGCTGAGTTTTACCGAAACAAACAGAATCAGGATGGTACCACCATAAATTGATGCGATCATTTGCTCATTCGCAGTCGCAGGGCCATGCCTCAGGATCAATGCTACAAACTCGAACAACAGCACACCGGAGAGGCCATAAATCAGGTAATCAAGTATTTTACGGCTGTCTATCAACTTCTCCTGGTCAAAAAAATCGGAATGGTTCAGGGCATTGTTGATCATGCCGTTCCAGATAGTGAGTACAGCAATGTAAAAAAATCCGATCAATAACATCGTATTTCCCAACCCCGGGGAAAGGATCAAAAAATCATAAACGCCATGAAGAAGGGAGGCAAGCAGAAAAAAGAGGATGAAATTCAGGTACTTGTTTCTGTGCCTTTTGAAGCGGTTCAGGAGCATCCCGTATGCAATGACAGAGGAGAGGAACATATGCAACACCGCTGCACTGAGGGCACGTCCATGGATGATATGGAGCCTGTATTCATCAAAATAGATCAGGTTCTCAATGAAAGCAAATCCCAGGGCTGAAAGGGAAGCGTAGAGAATATAATCGTAAGGTTCATTGATAACCCTGGTAGTTCTCAGGAGAATGAGCAAAGGGATAATCTTTACCAGCTCTTCGATCATACCGATCCCGATGAAGCAATAGAAGAAATCATTGACCAACTCACCGCTGAATGTAAAGTTGAAGCCCAGGTTCAGGATATCGGTGATCGGACCGGTGAGAAAGCTGAATGCCATTCCAAGCAACATTATCACCACCAGATACTTCCACTTTTCGGGTTCAAAAACATCAAGTCGGCGCAGGTAAAAGAACCAGATCAGCAGGATTAGGAATGCTGCAAGAAAACCCCAGATATTCAGCCCCTGAAAAACATAGTTCAGATGAATCAGGGCATAGGCACCGAACTGGTGGTTCCGGAGGTAATAATTCTTCAGCAACTGCCGGTTAAAAAAGGGGCGGGCTTCAGGATTATCAAGCAGCGCGTAAATCTGTTCGATCTCCCCCTTCAGGAAAAGCAGTGTGCTTAGGTTGTTGTATGCCCCCCCGAGATTCCCCTTCAATTCGATCTCCCTTAAATAATATCCTTCTGCAAGATCAATAGAATCAAGTCTTTGGTATGCATAGCCCAATGAGTTGTTAAGGTATTTCTGGCTGCGGTTCCGGATACGGTAAAACTGGGTGATCGCTTCCGGATAGTTGTCGGCAAGAGATGCCATCAGCCCAAGGCCATAATGGCCGATATCGGAAGCCTCTTCGTTGCTGGATAGGCTCAGCCCGTAATAGTAGTGCCTGATTTCATCATCGTCGCGGTGAAACCATGAGCCGTCGCTGTATTGGTGCTGCATCGGAGCATAAAAGTGGCTGTTGATATAGCTGTAATGCATATCGATATTATCCGGCTCTTCTACCAGGATCTCCTTCAGGGTGAATAATGCCTGGATGGTCTGACCCGACCTCTGTTCGTGATCAACTTTCTGATGCAAATCACTGAATGAGGGCTCCGGAACCAACTGGTTCAATCCAAACCAGATCACCAGAAACAGCGCTGCTGAGATGTAGAGGGATTTTGGCACAAAAACTATTTTTAATTATCAATTGTAAATGATAAATTATTAATTATCCGGATGTTAAGTTTATTCAGGCAATTGTTTCGGGTCTTCTGCGGCGGGAAGGGATCCGATATCGCGCAGTTTCCTGTTGATGGCACTGGTTCTCTTGCCAATGAGCTCATCGATGGCTCCGCCGGCGGTGGTAATGTTTTTCTGGGCCTTTTCCAGCAGCCCCCCGAACTTTTCAAACTCGGTTTTCACTGCACCCAGAATTGCCCACACTTCGCTGCTGCGTTTTTGCAGGTGCAGTGTGCGGAACCCCATCTGCAGGCTGTTCAGGATTGCAGTGAGGGTTGTCGGGCCGGTTACGATCACTTTGAACTCCCTCTGGAGCTGATCGATCAGGGATGATCTGCGGATCACTTCAGCATAGATGCCTTCAAACGGGAGGAACATGATTGCAAAGTCTGTGGTATTGGGCGGGTCAAGGTACTTATCCCTGATCTCTTTTGCCATCTTTTTAATGGTTGCCTCCATGGCTTTGACTGCAACCTCAATGGCAGCCGGATCAGCGGTCTCGTAAGCATCTGTAACCGTTTCATAGATATCCCTCGGGAATTTCGCATCGATTGGCAGATATACATGTTTCCCCTTATCCTCCTGGCCGGGTAGTTTGATGGCAAACTCAACAAGTTCGGTAGAACCGCTACGTGTCCTGACATTCGCTTCGTACTGCCCCGGAGCAAGCATCTGCTCAAGCAACATGGCGAGTTGAACCTCCCCTATGCCGCCGCGCTGCTTAACATTGCTGAGTACTTTTTTCAGGCCACCAACATCCTGCGCCAGGTTCCGCATCTCTCCAAGCCCCTCCTGAACCGCCTGAAGCTGCTTGCCAACAGCCTCAAACGATTGCCCGATGCGCTCATTCAGTGTTTTCTGCAACTTCTCATCCACCGTCTCACGCATCTGCTCCAGCCGCTTCTCGGTGCTCTGGATCAGCTTCTCCTGCTTCTCCTCCATCTGGCTAAACTTATCACGCTGTAAATCATTGAAAGACTTTACGTTTCTGTCAAAGCTCTCCCTGAAATCCCTGAACGACTGGAGAATTGATTCTGTCAGCGACTTCTGCAGGTCACGAAATGCCCCCGTTAACTCCGTGCGGCTCTCTTTGGCCTGCCTGCCACTCTCTTCCCGGTTACCCTGAAACTCATCCCTGAGCCTCCTCTCGATCCCCTCAAGCCCCCGCTCCAGTGTTTCAATGCGCGCAAGCAGCGTTTGATCCGGCTTCTGGGGCTTGTTCAGTCTTAATAGTATCAAAACCAATAGGAAGATCAGGATCAGAATCATGACCCAGTTGATGATAAAAAAGAGTGACATGCTAATGTTTTTTTGTTGATGAATTGAATACCAGAGTTATATGGCAATAATGCCAGGCCTGGCAGCAGTTTCAAAAGTAGAGATTATTTGGGTTTTTCCAAAAAATCAAGTAGGTTTGCCTCCTGTAGGCATTTAGCAGCTATTCATTGTATGCTTGAACTGGCAAGAAGAATCCGTAACCTGATCATTCTGATCGTTGATTGGCTCCATCAGCCATTCGCAAGGTTTATACCGGTTGAGACTTTCAGATATGCTGCTACCGGTGGGGCAAACACTTTTCTGGATATCTTCCTCTACTTTCTGACCTACAACTTTGTCCTCAGGAAACAAATGGTTACAGTGGCCAATGTCACAATAACCCCGCATATCGCAGCATTCCTGATCGTTTTTCCGATAACCTTCCTGACCGGATTCATCCTTGCCAAATATGTTACTTTCACCACCTCAATGTTCAGGGGGCGGAAACAGTTGCTGAGGTATGGCATCACGGTGATCGGTGCCATCCTGCTCAATTACGTCCTGCTTAAATTCTTCGTTGAACAGTGCAGAATATACCCCACCCCTTCAAAAATCATCACAACGGTTGTGGTGGTCATATACAGTTATGTCATGCAGAGATATTTCTCGTTCAAGACGGGCAACATCAGAAAGCTCCGGTTAAGCCGCGTCAACCCTGCTAAAAAAGGTCATTGAACCCTTTTACCTGCATCATTCACCGGCCAGGTTCTTCACCGTGCCAATCTCCACATAGGATGCTCCGTTGGCATAGCCAAAATTTCCTGCTATGATAATGATGATGGCGTCATCTGGCACCTCGAAGGAATTCCGCATCATTCCCAGGGCATTTTTGAGAAATTCATGCGATGTCGCCCGCGGTTCCATATAAACCGGTATCACGCCATAACTCAGCGATAGTTCTCTCATCGTACGTTTGGAATAACAAACTGCAAAAACGGGTTTTCGGCCGTGATAGCTTGATAAACTCCTGGGTGTACGTCCGGTGTTGGTGTCTGAGATGATTGCAACGGAATTGAGGTCCATAGATGCCTCTACTGCGTACCGGGCCAAATGTGACGGGATTTTCCGCTTCTTGTCAAAAAACGTATAGGCAAGATTGTCTTCTTTACTCTTTTCCACTTCCAGGGCAATCCTCGCCATCGTTGCCACAGATTCCACCGGATACTTTCCGCTGGCTGTTTCTCCGCTTAGCATCACTGCATCGGTCCTGCGGAAAATGGCACTGGCCACATCGTTCACCTCTGCCCTGGTGGGCCGTGGATTGTCTATCATCGAATGCAGCATCTGGGTTGCTACAATCACCGGCTTCTTTTTCCTGTTGCACGCCTTGATGATATCGCGCTGAACCCCCGGTATCCTCTCGAAGGGGATTTCTACGGCCAGGTCACCCCTGGCTACCATCACACCGTATGCATGTTCAAGAATAGAATGCAGATTGTCAACACCCTGCTGATTTTCGATTTTCGCTATGATCTTTATCTTGCTTTCATACTGATCCAATTCGCGCTGGACGGCAATGACATCTTCACGGTTCCGCACAAAACTGTGCGCAATGAAATCTATCTCCTGCTCCGCTGCAAACCGGATAAACTTCTTATCCTTCTCATTCAGGCTTGGCAGGTTAAAGGCGGTATTGGGAACGTTTACACTCTTCCTGCTCTTGAGCTGGCCTGGGTTTAATGCCTGGCAGACCAACCTTTCATTGTTTTTCTCAACGACCACAAATTCCATATTCCCGTCATCGATGAGAATTTTTGAATCTGGTTCAATATCATGAACAAAACCGCTGTAGTTGACATAGATGGTCCTGTCGTGTGCACTTTTGGAGGCATCCGCACGGATTTCGATCAGGTCATTGGTCTTTATGTCCATCGGGGGATCAATTTCTGTAATCCTGATTTCCGGACCCTTGGTGTCTATCAGTATGGCTATCTTATCCGAAACCTCCCTCACCATTTTTATCACCTTCAAGGCATCTTCGGTGCTCTGATGAGCCGAATTCAGCCGCACCACATCCATCCCGTTCTCACATAAGGCCCTTAGAAAATCAACACTGCAATTCTTATCAGATATGGTTGCGACAATTTTTGTTTTCTTTTGATGATCAATTCTTCTCATTTAATTTCATTTAATGCGTAAACAAATCCATTGGTTTATGGTTAGTCTTGTATCTTAGTGATTTTTATTGATTTTCAAGAAAAACCTTTCAGTTGAATATGCAAAATTCGACATTTTTAACAGTACTTTTGTAATTAAGTTTGGAAATTATCAATTTCTTCATAAATTGCGCTCCTGTTCGCGTTTGAAATGCTTCAATTTCAGGATAAATCAAAAAATCTTTTTTCCTTATCATATTAATCATATTAAATCAGAAAAAAATGGCAAAGAAAAGTATGCCTCAGCTCACTGAGGATGAAATGATTCAAGTGATTGAAGACTTCAAAGTTAGTGGTTTGACGCCCAGGGAATTCTGCAAGGGCAGAAATTATCCGATGTCAAACTTTTATTATTGGCGAAAAAAATACTACCAGAAATTTCCGGAGCAGGTTGATCAGGAAAAACCCAAGCGTGGCCGCAAGCCAAAAGCTATGCCTGAGGCTGAAGCTGGCGCTGAAGGGGAAGTGAAAACCACCACAAAGGCAAAAACCGCAAAGAAGAAAATATCAGCCAAAAAACGGAAAACCAGGAAACCGGTAAAGAAAGCCACAAGCACCCGTAAAACTGCTATTGCTGAAGGGGAACCAGCAGAAGAACCAAAGCGCCGTGGCAGGCCTAAAAAGGTTGAAACCATTGAAGTTGCCGCTGATGCCATTACGGGTGTGGCTTTGGGAGAAACAGAAATTGCAACGGCAGTTTTGGAAGAAAAACCAAAACCACCAAAAGCATTAAAAACTCCAAAAGCACCTAAAACTCCAAAAGCACCCAAAGTGCCCAAAGTTCCAAAGGAACCAAAAGCTCCAAAAGCAAGTGCAAAAGCAACAATGAAGTCTGAAAAAGAAGCAGTGGCCACACCGAGACTTTCAGAACCAGTCATTCAGATTCGTTATCCGAACGGGATCCGGATCAATGTCTCCGCCAATATCGACATCAAGCGCCTGAAAGAGCTGATGTCCCTTTAACAGACCCGAAAATCATGAATACTGAGCAGGAGCTGCATTCAATGCTTACAACCTGCATCAGGATGGCCTGCGACAATGTGATCAATGGCACCGGAGGACCGTTTGCCGCGCTTTTGATCAGGGATGGACAGGTGATTGGCAAGGGTACCAATCGTGTCATCAGCAGTCATGATGCTACGGCCCATGCCGAAGTAGTTGCCATCCGGGATGCATGTAAAAACACAGGCAGCCACGACCTGACCGGCGCTGTCCTGATCACAAGTTGTGAACCGTGCCCGATGTGCCTTGGTGCTGTTTACTGGGCAGGAATCAAGGAGGTTTATTTCGTTGCAGACAGGGAGGATGCTGCCGCGGCAGGGTTTAATGATGCCCTGATCTACAATGAAATTGCCAAACCATTTGATCAAAGGATTGTTCTTTTCAGGAAGATCAATCATCCGGGAAAAACTGAACCTTTCAGGATATGGGAATCCACTGCAGATAAAACGGAATACTGAAAGTTCTCAGCAAGACTTCAAATAAAAACAATGAACTCAATGACTATCAACGAGTTATCAACACGACAAAAAGCCTTGCAAATCAACCTGGATCCGGTGAACTACGGCTCTTTTGCCGAGATCGGTGGTGGTCAGGAAACATCCCGGATTTTCTTTATGGCAGGAGGCGCATCAGGAACCATCGCAAAAACCATATCGGCTTATGATATGGCTTTCAGTGACCCGTGATCCCCTCGGGCCCGCGGAACGCACGGGCCCTCCTCGCCGCGGCGATCCGCGACCCGGACCCGGTCGTCTTCATGGAGCCGAAGCGCTCGTACCGCGCCTTCCGCG
>JAWOGX010000092.1:0-3747 GCA_046496455.1 Bacteroidales bacterium
GATGGGGTTGGCGGATGTTATTGCCAACGAATGTTTTTCACGCAAAGGCGCAAAGGCGCAAAGCAGGCGGTCGCAACATCAACCTGATGGGGTTGGCGGATGTTATTGCCAACGAATGTTTTTCACGCAAAGGCGCAAAGGCGCAAAGCAGGCGGTCGCAACATCAGCCTGGCAGAACCGCTAATGTAACCTGGTTTTGTGTTTCTGTGCGGTTAAAAATACCTGATCGCCCTCACATGGTGGTTCTGGGAGGTTTTCAGATGATAACCGAAATTGCCTGCATAAAAATTGACCACCCCGGCGTTCTTATAGTCCTGGAAAGATTCAGACGAGGTCCAATAATGTGCATTGACATCAAACCCACCAATTGTCTGGTGGTTTTCCCAGATTTTTTCAAGTTCATCTTTGCTGGGTAGGTACCAGTCGGAATAATCGTCGATTTTCAGGTCATCGCAAACATTGGCGGCTGAAGGATCTGATCCGTGGTAGGTAATGATTTGCTGGGTATTGAACAAACCTTTGCCAAGTGCCACCTCCACAGCACCGGTGGCGTCTTCGGTGGTTGCCCAATGGATGTTGTTTGCATTGTCGTATGGAGCGACGATGATCCCATGTGTCTCTCCGGCAACATAACCGGGATCACCCTGGACGTAAATGTATCCGACTATCCCCCCTTTGTATGGCAAACCGATTACAATCTCATCGTCTGAACCGAACAGTGAACATGAGGTGCCAGAAAAGATCATCATCATCAATACAAAAGCCATCAAAGCCTGGGTGGTTCTTGCGATTTTCATCATTATTGTTTTTTTTGATTATTTTGATTTCGTTTCTCCTTCCGGTAATCCCATGGCGCTTTCGGATGCGGGTCCGCCCACAGCCCGACCTTCCGGTTCCGTGCTTCAATCTCCAGCGAGTCGAGGGCGGGATCCTGATTGTATTGTTTGAAATGCCACGCCATCCCTGCCATGATCATTTCACGGCTCAGCTCCCGTCCGTCTTCCAGGTAGGCAAAGCCCAAAATACGCCCGTTCCGGTCTTTGCCGCTGTGATGCAGACTCACCCGCTGCCCGAAACATAGCGCCCCAAGGTAATCTTTCGATACCCGGTAATAGGGCATCCCCCGCTCAGGGGCATCAATCCCCTCCATCCTTATTCGGAATTTAACGGTGTCATCCGTCAGGATATCATAAGTGTCCCCGTCAATGATGGCGATCACTTTGCCGGTGATGATGTTTTCAGCGGAGGCTGACTGCTCATCACTGACCTCCTGGTTGCAGGTATAGGTCCAGGTGAAGAGAAGGGTGAATATTGAAAGCATCAACTTGGTCATCGATACGATATTTTTGTCAGATGCGTCCGGGATGGGTGATCCCCGACAACGGATCAGCAAAAGTAGAAAAATCAGCTTAATATTCCTCTTCCCGGAAGGAGCCTTATCCCATAAAAAATCCTTATATTTGCGATAGCAATACACCCAGGACCATGGCTGCAGACACACCACCTCCCTACATTAGCCTTCTGGACATCAGCCGGGAGATACAGGAGGTGCTAGCCTCATCGATGAACCGGTTTTACTGGGTGAGGGCCGAGATAGCGAAGCTGAATTATTACCGGCCGAGCGGCCACTGCTACCCCACGCTGGTAGAGAAGAAGGATGGGCAGGTGATGGCGGAGGTGCGTTCCACCATCTGGGCCAACGACTACCGGATGATCCAGCAGAAGTTCCGCACTGTTGCGGGCAAGGAGCTCACGGAAGGGATCACCATCCTTTGCTATGCGCGTGTCAGTTACCACCCGGTATACGGGCTCTCGCTGCAGATTGCCGACGTGGACCCCTCGTTCACCCTTGGGGAGATGGCACTCGAGCGCACCAGGACCATCGCCAGGCTGAAAGAGGAAGGGGTGTGGGACCGCAACCGCAACCTCACGATGCCGCTCCTCCCGAAACGCCTCGCGGTGATCAGCATAGAGACCTCCAAGGGGTACCACGACTTTCGCAACATCCTCGAACACAACAGCTGGGGATACAGCTTCTTTCATATGCTCTTCCCGGCGCTGCTCCAGGGCGACAAGGCCGTGGAATCGATCGGCAGCCAGCTCGACCAGATTGCCACCGTACACACCCATTTCGATGCGGTACTCATCATCCGCGGGGGTGGGGGAGAGGTGGGGATGAGCTGTTTCGACCATTACAACCTGGCCAGGCGTGTGGCCAATTTCCCGATCCCGGTGGTGTCGGGCATCGGGCACTCCACCAACGAGACCATCACCGAAATGGTCTCCCATACCAATGCGATCACTCCCACCGATGTGGCATACCTCCTTCTGCAGCATTTTCACAACTTTGCCGTAAAGGTGGATCAGTGGGCGGAAACGCTTCTGGAGGTGCCCACCGAAATGATCACCCAGGAGTTGCGCAGGCTTGATGAGGTTACGCTTCGCACCACCGGCAGCGCCCGCCTTTTCACAGGCCGTCACCATGCAAACCTTGACAGGCTGGCCACACGCACTGTCATGTCCCCTTTGCAACGGCTGACAAGAAACGGGGATATGCTTGTAACCCTTTCTGACCGGCTCCGGCAGTCTGCAACATGGATGGTGCGCCGCAGCAGCGAGCGGATTGAGGGGCTTGAAGGGCATGCACGCCTCCTCGACCCGGTGAATGTGCTGCAACGGGGTTACAGCATCGCACGGATTAACGGTCAGGCGGTACGGTCATCAAAGGATACCAAAATCGGTGACGAAGTGGAAATCACACTCTACGAAGGGGTCATAGAATCGGTTATCAAAAGAAAAAAAGATTAAGCATGAGCAAAGAGAAGAAGGTCACATACCAGGAGGCATTCAGGGAGCTGGAGCAGATCGTCCGGGAGATTGAGCAGGAGCAGGTGAATGTGGATGAGCTCGCCGACAAGGTAAAACGGGCATCGGTGTTGATTGGCATCTGCCGTGAGAAGCTTCGCGCCACCGAGGAGGATGTGCAACAGATCCTGAAAGAGATGAATCCGGGTACCTGAACGCACTTACATGACAGCCAACATGAAACAGCAGGATTTCCTGGTGGAGGTATGCGCAGCAGACCTCGCCTCAGTGGTCGCCGCATCGCAAGGGGGCGCCGGCCGCATTGAGCTTTGTGCCAACCTGGCCGAAGGGGGTACGACACCCTCGGTCGGATTGGTTAAAACAGCGCTTAGCCTGACGGATATCCCTTTGAGGGTGCTGATCCGGCCCCGCGCTGGAGATTTTAGCTATGATCAGTATGATGTTGATGCGATGGCAGAAGACATCCAATCCCTGGCGCAGCTGGGTGTTTCAGGTTTCGTCATCGGGGCACTTACCCCGGAGGGCGCCATCGACCATACTGTGATGAACCGGTTGATCCTGGCCATGGGTGGCTTGCCCTGGACCTTTCACCGTGCCTTTGACTTTTGTGCCGACCCTTTGGATGCCCTCGAAAAGATCATCACCCTGGGCGCAGATACCCTGCTGACATCCGGCCAGCAGCCATCGGCACTGGAAGGGGCCGGCCTTATTCACCTGCTGAACCACAGAGCAGAGGGCAGGATCAGCATCATGGCAGGGGCCGGCATCGCTGCGGAAAACATCGAACAACTCCGGGAGCTGACGGGCTGTACCCATTTTCACTTGTCTGGAAGAAAAGCCATTCCCAACCGGCTGATCAGCACCTCAGGGGCAATCATGAATGCTCCGGGACTGCATCCCGACACCATCCGGAAATCGACC
>JAWOGX010000116.1:0-9435 GCA_046496455.1 Bacteroidales bacterium
CTTTGCTGCCGCCGAAATAGCCAACAAGCACCACCGCAGCCATCTGGAAAACCAGTCCTGACCACTGTGCATAGTGGGATAGCGGATTCCCGCCGTTAGCGGACTTCCCCTTTTCCTTCCTCCGGTTTTTCGATGACAGGTCTGGAGGCATGGGATGAAGTCTGATCTTTAATGGTCAGGGTACCAACCAGTTTGGCGCCCGCTTCAATAGCAATTTTGTTATAAACGATCTCACCGTTCAACTCTGCGGTATTTCTGAGGGAAAGAAGCTCCTCCACAAACAGTTTCGCATTGATCTTCCCGAACACTTCGGCGTTTTTGCAGTGGATCTCCCCTTCAATGCTGCCGGTGGGGCCAACCACCAGTTTCCCCTTGCTGTTCAGGCTCCCCTTCAGTGCACCGTCAATCCTGAAATCGCCGTTGCTGGTCATATCGCCTTTGAAAGTGGTGCCGTTGATGATTTTGTTCAGTTCATCGGGAGTGGTAACTTCAAGTGACTTTGCCATATTGGTGTTTTTCTGTTGATTTTTTTATAAGGATGTGACCTGCAAAGATATAAAAACATTGGTCATCGCAAGGAGGGTTGCAAAAAAAGAGGTACAGGGGATAACCACCCATTTCCCTGCCTTTGCATCCAATGTGTCTGTGCGACAATTGATCACACCCTTTGTGGTGATCTCTTTTTTGTGTACTTTTGCCAACTCTTTTTAAAACAGGCAATGAAATAGTGTTAAAGCAGTCTGATGCCGGTGCATTGCATCGGTTTCTGAAAAGAACATCAATACGGAAAAAAAAGGAACTTATGGGGAAGCGATATCCGGAATACAAAAAACCTGATTTTGCAGCGGTTGGCGAAACGATCCGGAAATTCTGGGAAGAGGGTGATATCTTTCAAAAGACACTGGACACCACAAGAGGGCGCCAGCCTTTCGTGTTCTACGAAGGTCCTCCGAGCGCGAATGGCATTCCGGGCATTCACCATGTGATGGCACGCGCAATCAAGGACATTTTCTGCCGGTACAAGACGATGAAGGGGTTCCACGTGGAAAGGAAAGGGGGATGGGACACCCACGGCCTTCCTGTTGAGATCAGTGTGGAAAAAACGTTAGGGATTAAAAAAGAAGATATCGGGAAGAAGATTTCAGTGACGGAATACAACCAGGCATGCCGCAGGGAGGTGATGAAGTACAAGGAGGAGTGGGACGAACTGACCCGGAAAATGGGGTATTGGGTCGACCTGGACAACCCCTATATGACATTCGACAACAAATACATCGAATCGGTCTGGTACCTGCTGAAGGAGCTTTTCAACAAGGATCTGCTTTACAAAGGATATACAATCCAGCCATTTTCACCCGCTGCGGGCACGGGGCTCAGCACCCATGAGCTGAATCAGCCCGGGTGTTACAAGGATGTGAAGGACACCACGGTGGTGGCCCAGTTCAGGGTGAACAGGGATGAGCAGTCTGAATCACTTTTTGAAAAAGATGCCACAGGGTTGTACATCCTGGCATGGACCACAACACCCTGGACACTGCCTTCAAATACAGCCCTTGCCGTAGGGAAAAACATCCCCTATTCGAGGATAGCCACAGTAAATCCCTATTCCGGGGAGCGCATTACGGTGATCCTGGCATCTCCGCTTGTGGAGCGGTGGTTTCCGGCCGAAGGGAAGGGGAAACCATTCAATGAATTCAAACCCGGCGACAAGGTGATCCCTTACGAGGTGCTGGAAGAGTTCCCTGGCAGCAGGATTACCGGTATCAGGTACGAACAGCTTATTCCCTTTATGAATCCGGGCGGTGATGCCTTCCGTGTAATCGAAGGGGATTTCGTCACCACCGAAGACGGAACAGGTATCGTGCATATTGCCCCCACCTTTGGTGCCGATGATGACCGTGTAGCAAAAGCCAACGGTATTGTGCCATTGTTGCTTACCGACAAAGACGGAAACCGGCAGCCCATGGTGGACCGGACCGGGAAATTCTACCGCATCGAAGACCTTGACCCACAGTTTGTGGCCTCTTCAGTCAACGCTGCTGTTTATCAGCCGTTTGCAGGGCGGTATACCAAAAACGAGTTTGATGATTCCATCCCGGAGGGTGCCGAAACCCTGGATGTCGAACTCGCTGTCTTCCTGAAAAAACAAAACCTCGCCTTCAGGATTGAAAAATATGTGCACAACTATCCCCACTGCTGGCGCACCGACAAGCCGATCCTCTACTATCCGCTCGACAGTTGGTTTATCCGTACCACTGCGCTGAAAGAACGTATGATCGAACTGAACGGAACCATCAACTGGAAACCGGCCTGGACAGGCGAAGGGAGATTTGGTGAGTGGCTGAAGAACCTGGTGGACTGGAATCTTTCCCGTTCGAGGTTCTGGGGCATTCCGCTGCCGATCTGGGTGAGTGAAGACAAGAGCGAAATCGTGTGCATCGGGTCGGCGGAAGAGTTGAAAGCCGCCATCAGCAATGCGGTGAAAGCAGGAGTGATGGAGAAAAATCCCCTGACCGATTTTGTTCCCGGCGATATGACCGATGAGAATTACCACACCTTTGACTTCCACCGCCCCTATGTCGATGAGATTGTGCTGGTATCCCCAACCGGGCAGAAGATGTTCCGCGAACCAGACCTGATCGACGTGTGGTTTGACTCAGGATCCATGCCTTACGCACAGTACCATTATCCGTTTGAAAACCAGCAATTTTTCGGAGAGAATTTTCCCGCCGATTTCATCGCTGAAGGGGTGGACCAGACCCGAGGCTGGTTTTTCACGCTCCATGCCATTGCCACCCTGGTCTTTGACTCCGTGGCATTCAAAAACGTACTGTCGAACGGGCTTGTCCTTGACCGCCATGGCAACAAGATGTCGAAACGGCTGGGGAACGCCATCGATCCGTTTGAGACGATCGATCGTTTCGGGCCGGATGCCACACGATGGTACCTGATCACCAATGCACAGCCCTGGGATAACCTCAAATTTGACCTGGAAGGTGTGGCTGAGGTACAGCGCAAGTTTTTCGGAACATTGTACAACACCTACTCCTTTTTCACCCTGTATGCCAACATCGATGATTTTGACCACAGTGCCCCGGAGGTCCCGTTCGGGGAGCTTGCGGAGATCGACCGCTGGATCCTTTCAGAGCTGAACACCCTCATCAAGGTGGTGGACGAAGCCTATGACCAGTATGAACCCACCCGTGCAGGAAGGGCAATTCAAAAATTCGTGGACGAACATCTGAGCAACTGGTATGTGAGGCTCTGCAGGCGCAGGTTCTGGAAAGGGGAAATGGGTACCGACAAGCTGGCCGCCTATCAGACCCTGTACCGGGCACTTATCACCATTGCAAAGCTGGCATCTCCCATCGCACCATTCTTCACGGAGCAACTCTTCCGCGACCTCAACGGAGGTACCGGCCGCGAACCTGCCGCTTCGGTGCATCTGACTGAGTTCCCGCAGGTGCGCGACGGGGAGATCGACAAAGCACTGGAAGACCGGATGCAACTGGCACAACAAATCTCCTCCATGGTGCTCTCGCTCAGGAAGAGAAGCAATATCCGTGTGAGACAGCCGTTACAGAAAATCATGATTCCCGTGTCAGGCCCTGCCATGCAGGAGCAGATCGGAAGAGTCTCCGACCTGATCCGGAATGAGGTAAATATCAAAGAGATCATCTTTATTGAAGAGCATAATACAACCCTGGTGAAAAAGGGGAAACCCAACTTCAAGGCACTGGGCCCGAGGTATGGGAAGCTGATGAAAGAGATTGCTGCCCGTGTCCAGGGGATGAATCAGGATGACATTCTTGAATTTGAGCGGCACCGGCAACTCACTTTCAGGATCGGCAATGAGGAGGTGACCCTGCAGGAGGGGGACCTGGATATTTTCACCGAGGACATTCCGGGTTGGGTGGTTGCCACCGAAGGGATGCAGACTGTGGCACTCGACATCACCATCACCGATGAGCTGGCCCTGGAAGGGGTTGCGCGCGACTTTGTGAACAGGGTGCAGAACCTGAGAAAGGAGCTTGATTACGATGTGACAGACCGCATTGTGATCTATGTTGAAAAAAATGGTGTGCTTGAAAGAGCAATTGAGTATAAATATGACTATATTTGTTCTGAGACGCTGGCAGAAAAGATAAACCGTGCAGAAGAGGGAATGCTGGGCAATGGTTATCTCTTTGAGCTGGATGAAGCGGTTCAGGTTCCTGTTATGATTGAAAAGGTTTAACAGCATTCCGGTTGCAGTAATCATCAAATTAAAACGCAATACCATGAGCAAGAAAGAAGAACAGGCGGTAAAGACCAGATATTCGGATGCTGAGCTGGAAGAGTTCAAAGAGATCATCCTTCAGAAGCTGGAGGAGGCCAGACGTGACCTGAAGCTGCTTACCGAGGCATACACGAACACCAACGAAAACGGCACCAATGACACCTCTCCCACTTTCAAAGTGCTCGAGGAGGGTTACCTGGTCCTTTCCAAAGAGGAAAACAGCCAGCTGGCAGCGAGGCAGCAGAAGTTTATCCAGTCGCTGGAAAATGCGCTGATCAGGATACAGAACAAGACCTACGGTGTGTGCCGTGAGACAGGGAAGCTGATTTCGAAAGAGCGGCTGCGGAGTGTACCCCACGCCACCCTCAGTATCGAAGCCAAACTAAAACAGCCATCAAGGCGCTAATCACCGAAAACTTTCATCATTTGAAAAAGGCCCTTGCAATTGTATTTCTGGTCCTTATTGCCGACCAGATCCTGAAAGTCTATATCAAAACCCACTTCACCATCGGTGAGGGGTATCCCATTTTCGGCAGCTGGTCTTATCTCCTCTTCATCGAGAACGAAGGGATGGCTTTCGGCTGGAAATTTATGGGGACGCACGGAAAACTGTTTCTGAGCATTTTCAGGATTATCGCTGCCACTGGCATCGGTTACTACCTCTTGACCATTATCCGCAGAAAAGCAAAAACAGGCATGATCGTGGCGTTTTCGCTTATCCTTGCCGGTGCTGTGGGAAACATCATCGACAGCGCTTTCTATGGCTTGCTGTTCACCGAAAGCACAATGCTTACCCGTGCCGCTTTCGACCCGTCGAACGGCTATGCCACTTTCCTCCACGGCAAAGTGGTGGATATGTTCTACTTCCCGATGGTGGAAGGGTTCTGGCCCGACTGGAAAATCATCCCGGCAGGGCTCCGCGGTGACCATTTCCTCTTTTTCAGGCCCGTGTTCAATCTGGCCGACTCCTCGATTACCGTTGGCGTGTTGATCTTATTGCTTTTTCAGAAACGTTTCTTCCATCATCCCGAAGAAAAAGTGGCTGAAGAGGAGGTGCCAGCCGATACCAATCCGTCTGAAGAACCTGATCACGAACCTGCATTACAGGCAAGTCCTGACAATGATGGAATCCGGGTTGACCATACGTGATTACACTCCCGATGATTTTCCGGGATTGATGGCGCTCTGGGAAGAAACCTCCCTGTCAAACAAAGCCCGTGGCGACAACGAAGAGACCATCCGCACCACCCTGCAATCGGGAGGGAGACTGATCCTGCTCCTGGATAACAGCCTTATCATTGGTTCATCATGGATCACCAACGATGGCAGAAGGCTTTACCTGCACCATTTCGGAATTCTTCCCGGGTACCAGGGGAGACGACTGGCCCATCTGCTGATCAGAGAATCCCTCGCCTTTGCAGATCAGAAAAAGATGCAGATCAAGCTGGAGGTGCACCGGTCCAACACAAAGGCCGTCAGCCTGTATAAAAAATATGGCTTTGGTTACCTCGGCGATTACGATGTCTACATCATCCGGCGCTAAAAAACTATCGCCTTTTTGCTTTAACTACCGTTTCACTGCGCTCACGGAATGAGCAACGCATGAACATGCTCTTCCTGGCGCTGTGTCCGGGCAGATTTAATGCTTCACGGTTATTCTTTCCCGGTGAATCTGATCTTCAGTTCGTCAAGTTGTGCAGGGCTGATGGGCGCGGGGCTGTTGATCATCACATCCCTGCCGTGGTTGTTTTTAGGGAAAGCGATAAAGTCGCGGATGGACTCTGAACCGCCGAACAGCGCGCACCAGCGGTCGAATCCGAAGGCGATGCCACCATGAGGAGGGGCTCCGAACTCAAATGCATTAAGCAGGAATCCGAACTGGGCAAGGGCTTCCTCTTCTGTGAATCCGAGGGCTGAGAACATCTCCTGCTGCCGTTCCCGGTCGTGGATCCTGATGCTGCCACCACCGATCTCCACGCCGTTGATGACGAGGTCATAGGCGTTAGCCCGCACTTTCCCCGGGTCTGTTGCCAGGAGGGGAAGGTCTTCTTCGATGGGTGAGGTGAAAGGATGATGCATGGCAAAGAAACGATTGCTCTCTTCATCCCATTCGAGCAGCGGGAAATCGACAACCCAGAGGGGTCTGAACACTTCCGGATCTCTTAGGTTCAACCTGTTGCCCATCTCAAGCCTGAGTTCTCCGAGCGCTTTATTGGTGCCCTTTGCATCACCGGCCAGGATGAGGATCAGGTCGCCGGGGTTGGCAGACATCGCATCACCCCAACTTTTCAGTATCTCTTCGGAATAGAATTTATCCACCGAGGATTTAAATGATCCATCTTCATTGACCCTGACATACACAAGGCCTTTGGCGCCGATCTGCGGACGCTTCACCCATTCTGTGAGTTCATCAAGTTGTTTCCGCGTGTATATGGCTCCCCCGGGCACTGCGATCCCTGCTACCATTTCGGCTTCATCAAACACCGGGAACCCGTGCCCTTTGGCAAGGTGTGCGAGGTTGTGGATCTCCATGCCAAACCGGATATCGGGCTTGTCGGAACCATAGTGGCGCATGGCATCCTCCCAGGTCATCCTGGGGAAAGGTCCCGGATCGGTGTTCTTCACGTTCCGGAAGAGGTTACGGGCCAGCCCCTCGAAGGTGGCAAGCACATCATCCCGCTCCACAAAGGACATTTCGCAGTCGATCTGCGTAAATTCCGGCTGGCGGTCGGCACGCAGGTCCTCATCCCTGAAACAGCGAACGATCTGGAAATACCTGTCGAAACCGGAAACCATCAGCAGCTGCTTGAAAGTCTGCGGCGACTGCGGGAGGGCGTAAAACTCCCCGGGGTTCATCCTGGAAGGGACTACAAAGTCACGTGCCCCTTCCGGCGTGCTTTTGATCAGAAATGGCGTTTCGATTTCCAGGAATCCGTTCTCACTGAGGTAGTTCCTGGTCTCGATGGCCATCTTATGACGCAGCTCCATGTTGCGCCTCACCATGTTGCGGCGCAGGTCGAGATAGCGGTATTGCATCCTCAGTTCATCGCCGCCGTCGGTCTTGTCCTCGATGGTGAACGGGGGCGTTTTGGAACGGTTGAGCACACGGAACTCCTCCGCCAGGATCTCGATGTCGCCGGTAGGAAGGTTGGGGTTCTTGTTGGAGCGCTCAGCCACCGACCCCTGCACTGTGATCACAAATTCACGCCCGAGCTTCCGCGCCTCTTCACATAACGGTGCGTTGGTCTCCATATTGAAGACCAGCTGCGTGATACCATAACGGTCGCGCAAATCAATGAATGTCATCCCTCCAAGATCCCGCGAACGCTGCACCCATCCTGACAGTATCACTTTGCTCCCTGCATCGGAAAGCCTCAACTCCCCGCAATTGTGTGTCCTCAACATAGCTGTTTTATTTTGCGGTGCGAAGATAGGAAGAAAATGGTTTGGGGTTCGGGGTTTGAGGTTCGGGGTTTGAGGTTCGGGGTTTGAGGTTCGGGGTTTGAGGTTTAAGGTTTGGGGTTTAGGGTTTGGGGTTTGAGGTTTGGGGTTTGAGGTTTGGGTCTTGAGTTAAACAACTAAACATCCTCAACATCCTAAACTTTATAAACTAAATATGGATCACTTCCCCATAGGCAGCTGCCACGGCTTCCATGATGGCTTCGGAGAGTGTCGGGTGGGGATGCACAGATTTAATGATTTCATGGCCGGTAGTTTCAAGCTTGCGGGCAACCACCACTTCGGCGATCAGTTCGGTGACGTTTTCACCAACGAGATGGGCACCGAGCCATTCGCCATATTTCGCATCAAAGATCACTTTCACGAAGCCCTCCTTAAACCCTGATGCACTCGCTTTTCCGCTGGCAGAGAATGGGAACTTGCCCACCTTGATTTCATAGCCTGCCTCAATGGCCTGCTTTTCGGTCATCCCTACAGATGCCACTTCGGGCAGCGTATAGGTACAACCAGGGATATTCCTGTAATCCACCGGTTCAGGATGGTGACCCGCAATCGCTTCCACACACGTGATCCCCTCGTGGGAGGCAACGTGCGCCAGTGCCGGACCGTGCACAATGTCGCCGATGGCATAAATGCCCGGAACATTGGTGCGATAATACTCATCCACCTTCACTTTGCCATTTTCGGCGACCACACCCGCCTCTTCCAGACCAAGTCCTTCCAGGTTGGTGGTGACACCCACTGCCGAAAGGACAACCTCCGCCTCAATCACCTCTTCGCCCTTTTTTGTTTTCACGGTCACCTTGCAAAGCTCCCCTGAGGTGTCAACGGATTCAACCGTTGAAGAGGTCATCACCTTCATGCCCCCCTTTTTGAAACTGCGCTCCACCTGTTTGGAAACCTCTTCATCTTCAATCGGAAGTACATTGGGCATAAACTCAACAAGGGTCACTTTGGTGCCAATGGTGTTGTAAAACCATGCAAACTCACTTCCGATGGCCCCTGAGCCCACCACCAACATAGTTGCGGGCTGTTTCGGCAAAGTCATGGCTTCACGATAGCCAATCACCCTTACTCCGTCCTGCTTCAGGTTCGGCAACTCCCTGGACCTTGCACCGGTTGCCAGGATCACATGCTTTGCCTCCAGCACCTGTATAGAGCCATCAGGCACAGTAACAGATACTTTCCTGTCTGCCGTAAGCTTTCCGAACCCCTGGATATGCTCCACATTATTTTTTTTGAACAGGAACTGAATCCCTTTGCTCATCCCGGCTGCCACATCCCTGCTCCTGGCAACCATCGCCGGGAAATCAGGTTTTACGGCACCTTCAATAGATACACCATACGATGCGGCATGACTGGCATAGTTAAAAACCTGCGCACTCTTCAGCAGCGCTTTGGTTGGAATACATCCCCAGTTCAGGCAGATACCACCCAACTCAGCACGCTCAACCACAGCCGTCTTCAAACCCAGCTGTGAAGCCCGGATCGCCGCAACATATCCCCCCGGACCGCTTCCGATAACAATCAGATCATAATTCATAACTGCTAGTATTGATTTCTTATAGTTTTAACTTCATTTTTTGTTTTCCCGCAGATTTCGCTGATAACCGCAGATGTATTTCATCGCTTCTCTTTTCTGTTTATTCGCACTAATCAGCATAATCAGCAGGAATACCTAACCGCGTAGACTCAAC
>JAWOGX010000178.1:0-16562 GCA_046496455.1 Bacteroidales bacterium
AGCCGCAGAAGAAGCTCGTCTTCTTGATTCCATCGCAGCAGCTGCAGAAGCAGCATCTACTGCTGTTAAGAAAACCACAACGGTTGTCAAGAAAGAAGAAGCTCCAAAAACAAAAACCCTTCGTGGTGGCGGAACCAGCGGCAACTAATTGAAGCTGTTTCTGAAAAAGGCTACCCGATTTCTGGTAGCCTTTTTTTTTGCTTAATTTCGTCCCTCCAACTAATATGGGTCATTGGCATCTGCATTTTAACCAAAACAATCCGGCATAAACAACACAATTATGAGGAACGCACTCGCTCTCATCATCGCGATCATCAGTCTGATCGCACCAGATTATCTTAATGGTCAGGAGCCTGCATCACCAGTCAGGAAGAGGGTTTATACCTATGAAATCAAGGAAGAGATTGCCAAACCCGTATGGCTAAAAACGCAGAAGGCATTTGAAGAGGCTGCTGCGTTGAATGCAGATCTGATTTTGATCCACATGAATACATACGGAGGCACGGTACTCGAGGCCGACAGCATCAGCAGCAAGATCATGAATTCCAGCATTCCGGTGATTGTCTTTATCGATAATAATGCAGCCTCTGCCGGAGCATGGATCGCCATTTCCTGCGACAGCATCTATATGCGCAAAGGAGCCAGGATAGGGGCTGCTACGGTGGTAACCCAGGATGCGCAGGCGCTGCCCGACAAGTATCAGTCCTATATGCGGTCATCTATGCGCGCGACAGCAGAAGCCCAGGGACGTGACCCCAATATCGCTGAAGCGATGGTTGACCCGGACATTTACATCGAAGGGATTTCCGATAGTGGCAAAGTGCTGACCTTTACCACCACTGAAGCAATAAAACATGGCTTTTGTGAGGGGATGGCTGAAACAATGGATGAGGCGCTCAGCCTTTATGGTTATGAAGATTATGAAATGGTTGTGCAGGAATTGACCACCCTCGATAAAGTCATCGGATTTCTCGTCAATCCCCTAATCAGCGGATTGCTGATCATGCTGATCATTGGTGGGATATACTTCGAACTGCAAACCCCTGGTATCGGATTCCCGCTCGGCGCAGCCATCGTGGGTGCCATACTTTATTTTGCTCCGCTCTATCTTGAAGGTCTCGCAGAACACTGGGAAATCCTCCTGTTTGTTGTTGGTTTTATTCTCCTGGCGGTCGAGATATTTGCCCTGCCAGGTTTCGGGGTGCCGGGAGTACTGGGAATAACTATGATAGTCAGTGGGCTGGTATTGAGTATGATCGGCAATGTCAGGTTCGATTTCTCAGGGGTAAACACAGGGTCGATCGTGATCTCTTTTTCCATCGTCCTCACGTCTATATTTCTCGCATTGGTCGGGTCCTATTTTATCACGGTAAACCTCTTCGGCCATTCTACGCGCCTCTTCGGGCAGCTCTCCCTTGCCACGGAGCAGAAATCCGAAATGGGCTATACCATAATGGAATCCGGCCTTCATGCACTGATCGGTGCCTCCGGTACGGCCCATACCATGCTGAGACCTGTTGGTAAAATCGAAATTGATGATATTCAATATGATGCCGCTGCGGAAACCGGTTATATCAATAAAGGGGAAAAAGTGGTGGTGACCGGTTATGTCAATGCCCAGTTAATTGTTAGAAAAGCTTAAACAATCATACGCTTTTGGGTGTTTACAGCGATAAATTGCGTACTTTTGCGCCCTGTTTTCTGAAAATTCAGTATATGATCAATATTACCCTACCTGATGGCAGTACCAGGCAGTATCCGGAGCCTGTATCCGGGATGGACATCGCATTATCAATCAGCGAAGGCCTTGCCCGAAATGTTCTCGCAGCTAAAGTGGATGGTGAAGTCTGGGATGCCGGACGTAAAATAAACCGTGATGCCGGCGTGAAGCTTCTTACCTGGGATGATCCTGAAGGGAAAGCCACCATGTGGCATTCTTCTGCCCACCTGATGGCCGAAGCGGTGGAGGCGCTCTATCCGGGCGCGAAGTTCGGGATCGGACCCGACATTGAAAACGGTTTTTATTATGACATCGACCTGGGTGACCGGGTAATCTCCAACGAAGACTTCCATCAGATCGAAGAGAAGATGCTGGCTATCGCCCGGGAAAAGCATCATTATACGAGGAGAGAAGTATCTAAAGCTAAAGCCATTGAATACTTCGGTGAGAAAGGGGATGAGTACAAGCTGGAATTGATCAGTGAACTTAACGATGGCGAAATTACATTTTATGAATCGGGTAATTTCGTTGATTTATGCCGCGGACCCCATCTTGTTGACACTGCCCCCATCAAGGCTGTGAAGATCCTTAGTGTCGCTGGGGCTTACTGGAGGGGTGATGAGAAACGGAAACAACTGACCCGCCTCTACGGGATTACTTTTCCGAAACAGAAGGAACTCACTGAGTACCTTGCTATGCTTGAGGAAGCCAAAAAACGCGATCACCGGAAACTGGGCAAGGAGCTTGAGTTATTCACATTTTCACAGCAGGTAGGGCAGGGGCTGCCGCTCTGGCTTCCGAAAGGGGCTCAACTGCGGGAGCGCCTGGAGCAGTTCCTCAAAAAGCTGCAACGCGAGGCAGGTTATCTGCCGGTAATTACCCCACATATTGGCAATATTGAACTTTACAAGACCTCCGGCCATTATGCCAAATATGGTGAAGATTCTTTCAGGCCCATCCTGACACCGCAGGAGGGGGAAGCCTTTATGCTCAAACCGATGAATTGCCCGCACCATTGTGAAATCTACAAAACGAAGTACCACTCATACAAAGACCTCCCATTGCGGTATGCCGAGTTCGGTACCGTATATCGTTATGAGCAGAGTGGTGAACTTCATGGTCTTACCCGCGTAAGGGGCTTTACCCAGGATGACGCCCATATTTTCTGTACGCCCGATCAGGTAAAGGATGAGTTCAAAAAGGTGATGGATATCATCCTCTATATCTTCAAAGCGCTGAATTTTGAGGATTACGAGACTCAGATATCGCTGCGCGATAAAGCTAATCATGAGAAGTATATCGGCAGTGATGAAAACTGGGATAAAGCAGAGAAAGCCATTATTGAGGCGGTCGAAGAGAAAGGGTTGAAATCGGTGATTGCTCATGGTGAAGCTGCTTTTTACGGTCCCAAGCTTGACTTCATGGTGCGTGATGCCCTTGGCCGGAAATGGCAGCTTGGAACCATCCAGGTGGATTACAACCTGCCAGAGCGCTTTGAACTCGAATACATCGGCAGTGACAACCAGCCGCACAGGCCGGTGATGATTCACCGTGCACCTTTTGGCTCCATGGAACGTTTTGTGGCCGTGCTTATTGAGCATTGCGCAGGAAACTTCCCGTTGTGGCTTGCACCGGAACAGGCCATCATCCTGCCAATCAGCGAGAAATATCATGAATATGCAGAAAAAGTTTTATATTTGCTGAATAATTCCGAAATTCGCGCCCAAATTGACTACAGGAGTGAGAAGGCAGGCCGTAAGATCCGCGACGCAGAGATCCAAAAGTTACCCTTTATGCTCATTGTAGGAGAGAAAGAGGCAGAAGACAACATGGTTTCAGTCCGGAAACATGGAGTCGGAGACCTTGGATCGATGGCCATCGAAGCTTTTGCAGAAATGGTCAACGGTGAAATAGCAGAAATGCTCAAATAGTTAAGTAACCCAGGAAGTTTAACCAACATAGGAGATTAACACATAGCACAGTTTGATAATCCGATACCCGGCCGGCGTAGGTTCGGGGCACCAAGGAGAGAGGAACTACACAAGATCAATCACAGGATCACAGCTCCCGTGGTCAGAGTTGTAGGAGAAGGCATCGATACCAATATCCTCCCGCTCCGGGATGCACTCCGAATCGCCGAAGAGAAGGATCTTGACCTCGTCGAAATCTCTCCAAGCGCCAATCCCCCTGTTTGCAGGGTCATGGATTATAAAAAATTCCTCTACGAGCAGAAGAAAAAGCAAAAGGAGATGAAGGCCAAATCGGCAAAGGTCGTCCTGAAAGAGATCAGGCTCGGACTAATACCGATGACCATGATTTTAACTTTAAACTGAAACATGCCCAAAAATTCCTCGAAGAGGGGGCCAAGGTGAAGGTGGATGTCTTTTTCAAAGGCAGAAGCATCATCTACAAAGAAAAAGGTGAAGTGATGCTGCTGAAATTCGCCCAGGAACTGGAGGAATTCGGTAAAGTGGAGCAACTTCCAAAACTCGAAGGGAAAAGGATGATTATGATCATCACCCCTAAGTAAGAACCTCATAATAAAAATAAATAACAGAATGCCTAAAATGAAGTCGAAAGCCAGTGCAAAGAAGAGATTCTCTTTTACTGGTACAGGTTTGGTGAAGAGGAAGCATGCGTACAAAAGTCACATTCTGACCAAAAAGTCAAAGAAGCGTAAGCGTAATCTCACGTATTTCACGATTGTGGATAGTGCTGATGCCGCCAACGTTAAAAGAATGCTCCTCAAGTAAAAAAACAATTGTTTAACTTACTGTCAGCACCTAAGAGGTTGTGAAAGATTCAACCCGCTGCAGTGAAAAAGAAAAAAGGTATGCCAAGATCAGTAAATCACGCAGCATCCAGGGCCAGAAGGAAAAAAGTCCTTCAGCGTGTGAAAGGCCAGTTTGGAAGAAGAAAAAATGTATGGACCGTATCGAAAAATGCGGATGAAAAAGGTTTGCAGTATGCTTATCGCGACCGTAAAACCAAGAAACGGAATTTCAGGGGCCTCTGGATTCAGCGCATCAATGCAGCTGCCAGGATTAACGGTCTCTCATACAGTGCTTTGATGGGTAAACTCCATGCCAACAACATCGAGATTGACCGTAAAGTGCTGGCTGACCTCGCCATGAACAAACCGGAAGCCTTCAGGGAGCTGGTTGAAAAAGTTAAATAGTTCCTGTTGAGTTTAGAAAAGTGCTGTGAAGGCCGCGTTTATCCAACGCGGCTTTCTTTTTTTACTGCTCATTGCTGCTGAGGATCAGCCCGTCTTTCATCACCAGTTTACGGTCCGACATTGTTGCAAGCTCCTCGTTATGGGTCACAATCACAATGGTTTGTCTGAAATTTTTGCGCAAGTCAAAGAATAGTTGATGCAATTCCCTGGCATTCTGTGAATCAAGATTTCCAGAAGGCTCATCGGCCAACACTACTGATGGGTTATTGATCAATGCCCTGGCAACGGCTACGCGTTGTGCTTCACCACCCGACAGCTCAGAAGGTTTATGGTGATGCCTTGCTGCTATCCCCATGAATTCAAGCAACACCATTCCACGCTTTTCCGCTTCCTTCTTCCCCTGGCCACGTATGAATGCCGGCATGCACACATTCTCCAGTGCCGTAAATTCAGGCAACAGATGATGAAACTGGAAAATAAAACCTATTTCACGATTCCTGAATTTTCCAAGCTCACGGTCCTTCAACCGGGTAGTAAGCTGGCCGTGAATGTAAACTTTTCCCCTGTCTGCCTGTTCCAGGGTGCCAATAATCTGAAGCAGCGTTGTCTTGCCTGCTCCGGATGCCCCGACGATCGCCACAATTTCTGCTTCGCTGATCTCCAGATTAATCCCTTTGAGTACCTCCAGGGTGCCAAAGGATTTGTGAATATCTTTTGTGATAATCATAATGCTTTCCTCCTTGTATTCTTTCTGATCGATTCGTAATCAATATAATAGATAAGTTTTACCGAGATGCTGTTGTTGGCCGGTGAGTCAAGCAGATCATCCCAGTTACGCAGATAATGGTGCTGCACTACTCCATCCATGCGGGAAAATATGGCATTTTTATAAACAATATTCAGGTAACTGCCTGGTGCAAAATTCCATGAGTACCCCAGATCTACATTGAAATAATTCACCGTGAAGCTGTAATCTCCCTGATAGTTATAGGGTTCCACATGACCTGTCACGGGTAGCTGAAAATACTCGAGATACTTTGTCCTCACCCAATAATGCCTCACCCTGAGCGTGAAAGCACTCCGGGGGTTTACAATGTAGTTCCAGGAGATGGTTGATGTTTGGGTATTGATATTTCTTTTGCCGAACAGGACTATGCTGGTATCGTTGATATTGATTTGGCTGACATAACCCAGCGAAGGATGCTCACTATCGAGATTAAGGCTGAACAAGAGCAAAGACCGCGAATTCAGCCTTAACCTGGGTGATACATTGACCGCATAACCCTGCTGCTTCCCATCGTTTGATTTCCATCCTGAAATGTTCAGGTCTGCGAGGAACTTCTTGCGATAATCCGGTGATGACCACAACCTGAGAAAGGTAAATCCCGGCTGTATGAAAACCCGGCCTGGTATTCTCGCTTCATAGTAGTCGCGAAAATCGGTGGGTACGATCTCAAATCCATACCCGATCCATAATTGATTCACCGTTGTAGCTACTCCCCGCAAATTAAGCTGCAGGTAAGTAAACTGGAAATCTTCTTCCAGCATGTTGTAATTTACCGACAGTACGGAGTTATAGTTGAGTAGTTTCCCGTTTGGTTTCCACTCGTAGTAACCCAATTCACCGTAAACATTTGATTGATTATTGACGGCAAGATACCCCATGTCGTTAGGGTTGTAGTTCCTGTTGGTGGTGGAGTGCCCTGCTTTCCAACGGAGATTGCCGTTGATTTTGCTCACATATAGTCCGAACTGATACCCTGGATCCTTAATCAGATCCTGCCCAATGCGCTGACTTAACTTCCCCTCACCGGTAAAAGCGATCCGCTGCTTTTTGTCTTTGATCTGGAAGGCGGTGGCTGTCACATTGGCCATGAAATCGTGCCGGTACAAGTTGGTGTTGGCCAGGTGAACATAGGAGTTATTCTTCAGGGACTGATCCAGAACCACCATATTATAATTGGTGAACCCCTGGGTTTCCAAAGTTCGTTCATTTCCGAGTGAATCACTGATAAGGGCTGAAGCCGGGGCTGTCATGGCATTAAACAGCCCGATTGCAAACCCTTTGCTGTTTCTGCCTGAAAACTTGGTGGCATTGATCAGTTGCGTTTCAGCAGGATTGGCAATGATCTGCTCCCCATCCTGCAAGGTATCGTAAACATCATAATAACCTGCCGGCCTGCTTCCTATTCTGCGTGAATAGAATATCCCTGCTTTGTTGAACAGCTCTGTCCCTTCGGTGAAGAACGGACGGTTTTCATTGTATTTGATCTCATAGGGCGAGAAGTTGTACACCTCATCGTCTGATCTCACCTGGCCAAAATCCGGGATCAGTGTTACGTCAAGGGTGTAATTGTTCAGGATGCCATACTTCACGTCCAGCCCTGCATTGAATGTCCAGGAGGCTCGGTCCTGACCGGTCAGTTTCTGGAGATAGCCTGATGTATAGGGCATCAGGGCAAGCCTTATGGGTGTTTTAAGGTTTTCAAGGCCCGTGAGCTTACCGCTTTGGGGTAAAAATCCATGGCGTTTTTTATCCACCGGATGCCAGGTAGACACTTCCCTGTGACGGCGTACCTCCCGCATGATGTTGATGTCCCACACCTGGTTATCCTGATTCGGAAACCTCAGGGCCGACCAGGGTATCAGAAATTCAGCACTCCAGCCTGTATCGTTGATGGCAGTTTTACTGTACCATACGGCATCCCACCCATCGTCATCGGCATCTCCATCCATAATGATCTTGGAGTCAATCTGAACACCAGCTGCTGTAACTTCAAAGAAAAACCCGTTCTGCCCGTCGTTGGATGGGGAGAGAATCAGGGCAATCCAGTCGCTGTTACCTTCCGTATCCCTTACACTCAGGTCTTTGAAAATACTGTCGGGTGCAGGGTCATGCATCCGGAATCCGACGAAAAGTCCGTAATCATCGTAGGTAAAGAAGACTTCCGTTTCCTGAAAAGGCTTTTTTCCAAAATCCGGTTCATAGACTGTAAACCCTGTTGCAGGAGCACATTGGGTCCAGATGGTTTCATTCAGGTGCCCGTCAAGAAGGACAGCGGCATGGTCAGGCAACCTGAGTGCCTTGACCAAATGCCCCAACTCCTGTGCCTGCAGTGTATACGGGTAGATCATTATCAACAATAAAACAATTATGATATTGAATATCAATATATTAAATTTTTTTTGAAAGACTGATACCATAGAATTATTATATTGAACTTCAGGATGATGCAACCCGATTGATGGGTGGTAAAAATACCAAAAAAAAGGTCAATGTTTCATTTGATATTCATTGGCGGCACACTTTAAATGGAATGACTTAAAGGTAATAAAATCAAAGTGATATAATTCAACCATAAATCATCAGATCAAAACAGTAACTTTGCTCACTTAATGATCGTAACCGATCTGCCAAAATAAATAAAATGCTTTGAAATACAGGAATTTAGGGATTTCAAGGCTTTTTTTTCACATTTCAGTGTATTTTTTCGGATATTTCATTTGTATGTAATAATTAAAGCGTACATTTGCCGATATTTAACTTAATTAATTGATTTTATGAACATTTTTTGTGGAAGTCTTCCGTTCAGCCTTAAGGAAGACGAATTACGTGGCTTTTTCGAAGAGTACGGTGAAGTTGCTTCAGTGAAGATTATCACCGACAAGTTTTCAGGAAGAAGCAAAGGTTTTGGTTTTGTTGAGATGCCTGTTGAAGATGAGGCACGCAAGGCTATTTCGGAACTTCATGGTGCAGAAGTTGACGGACGCACCATCGTTGTAAACGAAAGCGAAGAGAGAAGAGACGCCCCCCGGAGGAACAATTTCGGTGGCGGTAACAACAGGGGTGGCGGCGGATTCAACCGTGGCGGTGGAAACCGCAGCGGTGGCGGCTACCAGGGAGGTTACTAGTACCGGAAGGTGCTCTCCAGCGCAGCAACAAAGACTAATACAGTTGACCAAGGGCCCTTCGGGGCCCTTTTTTGTTGTACCAAAGGCATCAACGTGAATGTTTATAAATCACTTTTTCTTTTAATTTAGCCTCTTCAATAAGAACAAAAAGTCTGATCTATGAATTTACATGAGTACCAGGCCAAGCGATTGATGAGTGCCTTCGGCGTGAAAGTGCCCTTTGGGATGGTAGCCTTTTCGGAGGAGGAGGCAGTGAATGCTGCCCGACAGGTAGCATTGGAAACCGGTTGTGACCGTTTTGCCGTGAAGGCACAGATCCATGCAGGGGGACGTGGAAAAGGGGGAGGGGTGAAGATTGCAAAATCAATAGCGGAGGTGGAGCTGCATGCAGGACAGATTCTGGGAATGATGCTCAAGACGCCGCAAACACCACCGGAAGGAAAACTGGTCAGAAAAGTGTATATCGAGCAAAACATCTATTATGCTGGCAACGAAACGCCACAGGAGTTTTATGTCTCCCTTTTGCTGAACCGTAAAAGCGGCAGGGTGATCTGTATGTACAGCCCCCGTGGTGGGATGGACATCGAGCAGGTAGCCGAGGAGACCCCTGATCAGATCTTCACCGAGGAGATCAATCCCCTTACCGGGATTATCCCTTTTCAGGCACGTCGTATAGCATTTAATCTTGGGCTGAAGGGGAATGGGTTTAAGAACATGGTGAGCATGATGATGTCACTGTATGACGCCTACCAGGGTACCGATGCTTCATTGCTGGAAATCAATCCGATGTTTAAGGCTGCCGATGGTGAAGTGTATGCCGCTGATGCCAAAATGGTTGTGGATAACAGCGCTCTTTTCAGGCATCCCGACATTGTACCGCTCAGGGATCTTGATGAGGAGGATCCCATGGAGGTAGAAGCCGGTAAACACCATCTGAATTATGTAAAACTTGATGGCAATGTAGGCTGTATGGTAAATGGTGCCGGACTTGCCATGGCTACTATGGATATCATCAAGCAGAGCGGGGCATCACCGGCCAATTTTCTTGATGTGGGAGGATCAGCGGATGCTAAAAGGGTTGAGCAGGCATTACGCATTATCCTTAAGGATCCGAACATAAAAGCTATCCTGGTGAATATTTTCGGAGGGATTGTCCGCTGCGACCGGGTAGCACTTGGCATTGTGGAAGCCTATAAATCAATAGGGAATATCCCTGTGCCGGTCATTGTGCGGCTCCAGGGCACCAACGCAGAGGAGGCCAAGGTGATCATTGATCAGTCGGGTATGCAGGTGTGGTCGGCAATCAAACTGGAAGAGGCTGCTGAACTGGTGGCCAAAAGCGTTGCATGATCAGTTTCCGGACTAATCCAGCTGTTCGTATATGCTGTTTTTACTGAGGTATTCAGGGATGATTTCCTTGAGTTTCCTTACAATCTCAAACTTGCCGGCTTCTCTCATTTTCACAAGAAGCTCTGCAGTCCGTCCGGTCACATAAGGCCATTCGTATTCCCTCACCTTGGCGGCAAGGATGTGTGGATGCCCGGTATGGATGGTGTTTTCATTATCGTTCAGCAACTCTTCAAAAAGCTTCTCTCCGGGGCGAAGACCGGTGTAAATGATCTGAATATCCACTCCGGGTGTTAAACCAGAGAGCTTGATCATTTTCCTGGCCAGATCAATGATTTTCATTGACTCTCCCATATTGAACAGAAAAATTTCACCTCCTGTACCCATGGAGGCAGCTTCAAGCACAAGCCTGGCAGCTTCGGGAATGGTCATAAAAAACCGTGTTACCGCCGGATGGGTCACGGTGACCGGTCCACCGTTCTCGATCTGCCGGCGGAACAAGGTTACCACTGAACCATTGGACCCCAGAACATTGCCAAAACGTGTGGTGATAAACATCGTTTTTGACCTGCTGTTCAGGGTCTGGATATAAATTTCCGCCATCCGCTTGGTGGCACCCATGATGCTGGTCGGATTCACTGCTTTGTCTGTGGAGATCATAATGAATTTTTCCACATCCGTCTTTTCCGAAATGTTCGCAATTACTTGGGTACCAAGGACATTGGTGCGTACCGCTTCCCTGGGGTTCTGCTCCATCATGGGCACATGCTTGTAGGCGGCAGCGTGAAAGACAATGTTGGGTTTATATTTCCGGAAAAGCCTCGTAATCCGGATCTCATCAGTGATATCGCACAGTTCTATTTCAACCTTGCCCCTTTGGTATATCGCATTGATTTCAAGTTCAATGTCATACAAGGGGGTCTCGGCCTGGTCAAGCAGGATGATGGTTCCGGGTTCAAATCTGATGATCTGCCTAACCAGTTCACTCCCGATGGAGCCAGCGGCACCGGTCACCATGATGGTCTTCCCTTTAAGATCCAGTTCTATTTTTTCTGTATTGATGACAATTTCGTCACGCCCCAGGAGCTCTTCAATCCTGATGCGGCGCAACTGCATATAACTGAGTTCTCCATCAATCCAACGTGCAACAGGGGGAACGCTCATCACCCTGGTGTTTTGCCTGAGGCAGATTTCCACCACTTCACTCTTGCGATGAGGAGTGATCGTGGGCACCGCAATCACAACCTGATCAACAGTTTGCGATTCAAGCATCTCCTCAAGCTTCGACAAGGGATGAATCATCACATTATCCAGCTTCTTTTTATGTTTTGAGGGATGATCATCAATGAAGGCAACGACTTTCTGCCTATTTCTTGTGTCGCGTTCAATGGCACGCTTGGCCATTAATCCTGTGTCACCTGCCCCGAAAATGATCACATCAGTTTTGTTCCTGGTGGGATTATTCAGTTCGATGAAGGCGATCTTGATCAGCATCCGGTAGGAGGTCATCAGCAGGGTCAGGATAAAGAAGTCAATGATGATGATATTGTAGGGGATCAGGTGCGGATGACCGAATCCGTACCTCAATACCATGTTCATCATGACAAAGAGGGCGCTTCCACTGATGTTCACAACGAATATCCTGATCAGGTCCTGTGTGCCGGTGTACCTGATGATTCCCGAATAAACCCTGGCAATGATAAAACTCAGGGCCCTCACCAGCAGCACGGCCAGTATCACATCGGGCAATTTCTCAATATACCTTTGGGGGACTGAGAAGCTGAACCTCAGCAGGTAGGCAAATCCAATGGATGCTACTGCAAGAACGATGTCGATCATGAAGATCATCCATCGGGGTGTGTTTTTCTGATCCAGGAACATACTGCAGTGTAATTATTTCTGTTTTGATCTTCCGGTATACCTTGTATTCCCGGGTCGCCTGCCTCTGGGTGAAGTTGAGGAATAGTCCGGTCCGGTTGGTATATCTGCCGGAAGTCTCATCTTGTAAATTTCACTCCCGATAAACCTTTCGATGCGTCTGAATGCTTCTGTTTCTTTCTGGTTTACCATGGTGATGGCAAGCCCGGTCTCATCTGCACGAGCCGTGCGACCTACCCGGTGTACGTAATCCTCGGCATCCATGGGCACATTGTAGTTGATCACCAGGTCGATTTTCTCGATGTCGATCCCCCGGGAAAGGATGTCAGTGGCAACAAGGACTTCAAAATATCTGTTTCTGAATCCATTAAGTGTCTCCTCCCGTTGCGGCTGTTCCAGGTCTGAATGCATCACCTCAACGCGGAGGGTAGAGGATTGTTTCAGGGCCTTGCCCAGCTCCTTTACGGCAAGTTTTGTGGCAGCAAAGATCAGCACGCTCTGCAGTTTTTTGTTCTCGAGCAGGCTTCGTATGAGTTGGATCTTATGCTGATCATGAACCAGGTAGGCCGCCTGCAGCACTCCCTCAGCAGGTTTCGAGACTGCCAGGTTGATTTCGGTGGGTTGATGCAGTATTTTTCTTGCCATTTCCCTGATCTTGGGTGGCATGGTGGCTGAAAAAAGGAGGTTCTGACGTTTTGGGGGCAGGAAATCGATAATCCTCATGATGTCTTCAAAGAACCCCATATCAAGCATTCTGTCTGCTTCATCCAGGATAAGGTGTTTCAGGCCGTCAAGCTTCACATAACCCATTACAAGGTGCTGCAGCAATTTTCCGGGTGTGGCAATGATCACGTCAGTACCACGCGTCAGGGCAGCTTTTTCCAGTTCCCATCCCGAACCGTCGCCTCCACCGTAAACAGGTTTGGATCCAATCGAGGCAAAATATCCCAGCCCCTGCAACTGCTGGTCGATCTGCACGGTGAGCTCCCTGGTTGGGACAATGATCAGGGTGCTCGTTTTTCCGGTTGGATTTTCTGCAATAGCATGAATCACAGGGATCAGGAAGGCAGCTGTTTTTCCCGTGCCGGTCTGGGCACATGCAATCAGGTCCCGCCCTTCGAGGATAACCGGTATGGCCTGTTCCTGAACCGGGGAAGGTTTTTCAAAACCCATTGTCTCGATACCGGTCATGACATCAGGATGCACATTAAATTCGTTGAAATTCAAGGGTTCTTTTTTTTGTTTTGTTTATGATGATTTTACCAGCTGACGGGTTGCCTGATAATCGGCATGGTCATACATCGCGCACCACCTCCACCACGCGGAAGCTCCGATCCATCAAGGGTGACGGCACATTTCTCGACACTGTCCGGATCTGTTTTTCCACTGATTACATCGGCGGCGGGAATAATGGCATATCCATGGTTGCTGAGCTCTTCCATGGTGTATACATTACGGGCATAACCAATCACTTTGCCGGGGGCAAAGGCAAAAAAGTTTGCCCCGCTATGCCATTGTTCCCGTTCCTGGATCCACTCATCCCTTGACCCGCCACAAAACAGCGGTTCAAGGTCAAATCCGAGGCTTGTCAGTGCCGTCAGGAGGTTATCCTGTTCCTGAATACCGGCCACCCTCCCGTTATCAATGGTGATCATCACAGTCTGAAGTCTGTTCGGCTTCAGGATTACGGGTTCGTAAACCATGCATTCGTGGGTGTTGAGGAAGGTGAACACCATGTCAAGATGGATAAAACTTTCAGGTTTGTGCGGCAACTCCTGCACGATCACATACCTCCGTTCACCAATCTTCTTGATCCGCTCCAGCAACAGATCAACACCCTGCGGGCTGGTCCTGCTCCCTATCCCGATCAGGAATACATCATCACGGGCGACAAGCACATCTCCGCCTTCAATGCGCGTTTCCTTCGGTAAAACTTTTTCGCGATACGGATTCACTGTTGTGGTAATGAAATCGGGGTGATAGTCAAAAATGGCCTCCATGATGATAGACTCCCGCTCCCGCACCCTGTTTGCCATCCGTGAAATCAGTACCTTGTCCCGGATCGCTACCGCCGCATCCCGGGTGAAGAAAAAATTGTGTAACGGCATCAGCGAATAACGCTGCTGGCTCCAGAATTTGGTCAGTGTATCCTTTTCCATTACCACCCCCTCGATGAGTTGTGTTGCCAGATTTGCAGCATCCAGCTCCATCAGCTGGCTCCTCACTCCGTTCAGGTTTTCATTTTCACAGATAGCGGAGATGATATTATGTTTAACCTTCTCGTTTTCAAGGATGTCTTTCAGAAGCGCCCTTACCTGATACGTTCTGGCTACCTTGTCCAGCACCTTTTCAAGCTGACTATACTCCTGCTGCACAACCGACAGGTTGAGGATGTCACTGTATAGCGCACGTTCCGCATTCTCCGGTGTCATATTCTCGACTTCAGCACCCGGTGTGTGCAGAATAACTGCCTCAAGCCGGCCAATCTCCGACCGGATATTGATTTCTGACCTCACTCTGGATTCCGCCATGATCTCATCTGGATGTTTAACCGACAAAAGTACGGAAAAAGCATCAGCTTTTGCCTGGTTACAAATTCCGGGGTTTCAACCTATTTTCCGATCTTTGTTCTTTCATTCCAATTTATCTAATCACAGTTCATGAAAAGATCCAAATCCAGGGAAAGGTGGAGCCTGAAATTGCCCAAGACCGCTCCCGATTCCCGCACGCAGAAACTGGTGTCTCAAATAATTCTGACCGTGGTCTCACTGGCCATCTCCGCCCCATTGCTGATCATGATCTACCGCTATGTCCCGGATATCATCATCCATATCGCAGGAAATGCAATAAGGCTGGACCATATCCTGACTGCCATCCTGATCTTTGCCCTTGTTCGTTACCTTCTGGGGCACATCTACCATCTTGTGCTGTATGTTGTGATTGCAGCGGCAATCTTCTTTTCGGTCAGCCATTTTACCGGCTGGTACACCTACGCCGAGATCAGGCACCGCTATTATGACCTGATTGCTTATGTGGAGTCAAATCCAGTAAAAATCCCATTCCTGAAAGATGAGAAGATGACCATCAGGAATTCCAGGCAGATCAGGGAAGCGATTGATTATAAGAATCCCGATGTGCGCAATTATGCCATCAATATCTCACAGGCCAATTTCAACGATCCTTTGCTTTATCGCGAGTATGGCCACGTGATCCGATATTTCTCGATCTTTTCCGAGGTTGTGAAATGGAACTATGTTCCGGATCCCATCGGTGAAGAGTATTATGCCAGGGCGAGTGAGTCGATGCACCACCTCAGCGGCGACTGCGATGACTACAGCATCCTGATGGCAGCCTGCATCAGGGCCGTTGGTGGGGAAGTAAGGCTGGTCCATACCAAAAGCCATCTTTATCCTGAGGTTAAGGTTTGTCATCAGCGCGATTTCGACAAGATCATCAATCTTATCAAAAGGAATCTCTACTTTAAAGAGTCCCTCGGGGGCAGCATCTACTACCACATCGACCGTGACGATTACATCTGGTTGAATTTTGATTATACTACCCGATATCCGGGTGGCCCGTTTATGAATGAAGCCATAATCGGTATCCTGGTCATTTAGTTTTGCTCAAGATACTCATTCCAGGGGATCAACTTGTAATGTCCTTCACCGAAATACTTCAGCACCCTTGCAAGGGAAGCCGGGGGTTGGTACCGTGGCAGTGGCGTAAGCAATTGCCCCTCCTCGTCAAAAAGGAGCATCAGCGGCAACATCATCTGGCTGCCGGCAAACTCTGACACAAACGGATGTACGCCACCCTGAGAATTAGGGATATATACCTTGCCAAACCAGTAGATCGTGTCTTGCGATGAAATATGCATGCTTCCCACATCAAAATGGTTCTCAAGCAGGGTAATTATCGTTGAATCCAGGAAAGTAGCATGGTTCATCACTTTGCAGCTGTTGCACCACTCAGCCTGGATCGTGATCAGGTTTTTTTTCTCATGGGGCATGCCGACTATTGGTGTTGCCTCAGCGAGGGAAAGGAGAGGAGGGGCTTCATCTGGTCTGAAAGTCCTGATGAATGACGCTTCAAATGGCTCATAGTTTTCAGTGAGGAAAACCTGCTCAAGCACGTAAACCAGCATCGGTTCGAATTTGACGATGTCCACCATGCCAGGCACCACGAACCTGAACTGATACTGCTGATTCAGGAACATGATCGTAGGGTAGGTGAGCCTGTGCCCAAGAAGTGCTCTTGCCAGGTCGTGCGTCGATCGCTCTTTCCCACCGGGATTGATATAAATGGTATCATTCCAGGTCAGGGTATCATACCCTTCAGCATTGATCCTGACGCAATAAAAGTGCTGATTGATATAAGCCCCGATCTGTTCGTTGCTGAAGGTGGTTTTATCCATCTCCTTACAGAATTTGCACCAGTCGGTATAAAAGAAGAGCATCATCGGTTTGGGTACCGACTTGTATCTTACCTGCGCTTCTTCAAGGGATATCCAGTTGATTGTCTGTGTTG
>JAWOGX010000329.1:0-5250 GCA_046496455.1 Bacteroidales bacterium
GATCGGCCTACCGGCGCGGAGCACCATGCGTCGCGCTTGCGGCCGGGCCAGCACCTCGCTGAACCGCCGGCCCTCCATGACGACGAGATCTGCCGGCGCGCCAACACGGATCACCCCCCGATCCAGAAGGCCCATGATCGCCGAACGATGCCAAACTGATACTGTCCTCACCGTTCATGTCCAAAAACAACATCCCTTTCAGGCAGGAATTTGACCTGAAATACAACGGAACCTTACCGGTTATTGCCAGTACCCTTGTCAACCTTGATGGCTATTCCTTCATGTTCGACCATGTGGGCAACAGCAATAACCTGAATTTCTTCATGGATCTCAAAGTTTATGGCGATACCAATCCCAATCCCGGCCCTTATGATATCAAGGTCAGTCTTGCCCATGACAATATGAAGTACAGGGTATTGTTCGGCCTGATCAAAACCCGGTCGATGGCGCTGTTGAATGATAAGATCAGTATCGACATTTTCGACAAAGGGCTGGGGGGTGATTTCAGGGTCAATGATCCGCGGATCGGTATCTATTTCAAAAATTCATTCGGGATCCCTATCTCTATAGCCATCGATCCACTCAAAGGGCATTCTGATCATAATCCCCCTTATGATGTGCACCTGAGTGGCCCCGGCCTGCCGGTGCCTTTCATGCTGAACGCCCCGACTGTGAACCAGGTTGGCCAGTTCGCCTATACTTCCATCAAACTTGATAAAGGAAATTCCAATATCGATGATTTCCTCAATCTTCTTCCCCAGGTCATTGAATATGGGGTTGAAGGAGTAATCAATCCTACCGGTGTGGTGCCTGGGAATTTCGTGATCGACACGAGTTATTTTGAAGTTGAAGTGGAGATCGAAATTCCTTTGGAAGGGTACGCTTCTGGGTTTACACTGCAGGATACCCTTGATTTTAGTTTTGAGGAGGATTTTGAACAGATTGACCAGATTGAATGGATTTTGTTCAGATTGAATGCTGAGAGCACTTTTCCGATAGAGGCTGTTGCCCAGGTGGTATTCCTGGATTCCGCGTATACCTTACTTGACAGCCTGTTTAAAACAGCCTCGGTGGTAGTGCCGGGGGCTACACCTGGGCCACCGCCCTTCTACAAAGCGACACAACCGGTCTACCGCACCCAGGATATCAAGCTGGATGCTGCACAGATAAGAAACATCAGAAAATCAAAATACATTCTGCTGAGGGGGGCATTGAGTACGGCCGGTGGCGGCAACAAGATTGTGCGGATATACACCGATAATTACCTCCAGATCTCCTTTGGAGTGCAAAGCAAACTTTACCAGCAATTCTGACAAATCATGACCAGGCAAACATTTTTCAGTAAGATGAGGTCAGGCGTCTTTTTCCTGATGTGTTTCGCAGGATTGCTGGCCATGACCAGCCACGCCCAGCAACCTTCTGCCACCATGTACCATATGGCTGGCATCCCTCAGCGCAGTTTCCTCAACCCTGCCTTTCAGCCTGAACCAGGTGGTTTCACTGCAATGGCCGGACTCGGAATGATCAGCCTTCAGGTTGGAAACAGCGGGTTCAGTTACCATGACATTGTAATATCCACAGATACAGGAAAGACCATAAGTTTCGATAATATCCTGAACTCCATGCCCGCCGTGAACAGGCTGTACACAGAGTTCAGTTACCAGCCTGTTGCTTTTGGATTCCGGTTTCAGAAAAAAGGGTATTTCACTTTTGATATGGGGCCCAGAGCCCTGGTGCAGTTCTTTTATCCCCGGGATCTCTTCGGACTGGCCATCAAAGGGAACGGCCACGAAGACTATCTTGGAAAGCGTATTAGTTTTGACAATATGGGTGTTGAAGTCTCACTCACCAATGATATCTCTGTTGGCTATTCACACCAGATTTTTGAGGGTTTCACCATTGGGGCACGAGGCAGGTTTATCCAGGGACTGGTCAACCTGCACACCGAAAAGTTTATTTTCGGTTTGACCACGGATGAGGAATCGTTTCATCTTACCGCCGATGCAGATGTGAAGGTGAGTGCCAGCGTCCCTGAGTTTCTGCTTGACACTGCCGCTTTGCAAAACAATTCAACTTCCTGGTTCATTGAGCAGACCAGGGAGTATCTTAAGAAAAACCAGGGATGGGGGCTTGATATCGGGGCAAGCTATAAGGTGATGGACCGGCTGCTGATCTCGGCCTCTGTCAACGATATCGGATATATAAGATGGTGGGGCGATCCCATCAATGTCAGCTCCAAAGGTGAATTCACTTTCTCCGGATTCGACCTCACTGGCATCATCCAGGGTGATGATTTTGATGCCCAGGCAGAAAAACTGCTGGATTCAATCCAGACTATTTTTACCCCCGATACCACTTACCTTCCTTATACCCAGCGCCTGGTCCCTTCCCTGAACATCGGTGCCGGGTTTTACCTTACGAAAGATGACGTGGTGGGTGCGCACCTTCGGAACCAGTTTTACAATGGCGTCTGGTTTCCCCAGATTACTTTTTCCTACAACCATCGTTTTGGCAGGTTGCTCAGCCTGTCCGGGTCATACGGGCTGGAGCGGGGAACCTATACCAATCTTGGTGTAGGTATGGCACTTAAAATCGGTAGTTTTCAGTATTATCTCATCACCGACAACCTGATGTCATTTGCCTTCCCCTTGTCAGCAAGGGGCGTCAATGTCGTTATGGGGATGAATTTGCTTTTCAGGCATAAACCCGAAAAAAAGAGCACCCCTTCCATCTGATCAACCCGTATTCAGATTATCTGAGCCTGATGGAGGTACCTTCTTTCGGCGGGCCTTCCGGCAGCTCTTTGTTTATCCTGATCAGCCGCTGAAGCCTGATGCCATACTCCTGGGAAATGGAATGGAACGTCTCACCGGTTTTCACGATATGAAGAGCCTCTTTGCCCCGACGCTTTTTACCTTGTAGATAAACGATCTCACCGGGACGGATCTCGCCCCCTGTGTCCAGATCATTGTAGTTCCGAAGCATCCATGGCCTGATATCCAGGTCATCACCGATCCGTTGCAAATTATCGCCCTGTTGCGCCACGGTGAACCTAATCCCGTTGCGGACACTTATTTCACGGTTCCTGACTGTTGTCACAGGGGTTGATGCAGCAGGGACCTTATCCTTACCGCCCCCTTGCTGTTTGCGGCCGATCCTGGTTTTTTTCTTCTTCATGCCCGTATCATACTGATGCAGTTCATACCGCTCAATAAGACTGATCAGCCTGTCGGCATAGGCAGGATTGGTGGCATAACCTGCCGCCTTGAGTCCGTGGGCCCAGGCCTTGTAATCTCCGGGAGGGAGTTCAAACAGTGCGGCATAGCGGCTGCGGGTCGTCAGGAACAATGCATGGTCACGAAACGACTCTTCCGGGTTTTTGTATTTCCTGAAACATTCGTTCACGGCATCATCATCCTTGTGGTAGGTGTCACCTGTCCAGTCCTTGTGGCATTTGATGCCGAAATGGTTATTGGCATTTCTTGCCAGGTCACTGTTGCCGGCCCCTGACTCCAACAACCCCTGCGCCAGGGTGATGCTTGCCGGAATCCCATATTCCTTCATGTGTTTCACAGCGATGGGACTGTACTTTGCAATATAATCCCCGTAGGTCATTCGCGGTGAAGAGTCTTCCACCCACTCCTCACCTTTCAGGTTAAGGCTTATTGTAATGAATATCAGGATACAGAGTGAAATATTCCGCATGGGATTCTTTTTCGTAAAAATACCTTGAATTCTTGCTTCCGTCATGCATCCCTGTGTTCACTTTTCCACATCATGCTGTTGAAATGAACAAGATGGTGCAATCCGGGTTTTGTGGTAGGGAGGACATTCTTCCGGGTAATTGTTAAAAAATGCTAATAAATCAAATAGATTCAGCGTTAACCCACTTTCAGCGTAATTTTGCATACGCATTTGGTATCAGATTGATTACAGGATAATCATCTTAGCCATTTTTTGCAGATACTGCCTGAGAAAATAATCATTGAAAGAAAAACTGGTGATCGGGAACAAGAAACGGCCAAGGAGGAAGAAGTCGCGGTTGCGGCTTATACACCAGTATTATCAATATACAGGGTTTTACCGGTTCATCTTTGCAGCCATTAAGAACGCCATACTACCCATTGTGGGACTGATTCTGATCATCATCACTGTTGACAGATTCCTGATCGACATAAACGTATTGCTGGAGAATGCCTCTGATGATTTTTCCAATTTCCTGGTGTTTACCATTTTCTTTCTGTCCGAATCATTTCTGGGCTTAATACCGCCTGAGATCTTTATTGCCTGGACCGCAAAGAACCCTCATCCCTGGGTTGACCTTACCGGCCTTGCACTGCTTGCTTATATGGGAGGGTCAGTGTCATACTATATCGGAAGGATGATCCTTTCTATCCCCTCAGTAACCCGCTTTGTCAAACTTTCATGGGCAAAGCATATCCGAAACATCCGACGGTGGGGGGGGATTATGATCCTGGTTACTGCATTGTTCCCTTTGCCGTTCTCCATTGCCAGCATCGCTGCAGGAATCATCGATTTCGATTACCGGCAATACCTTTTATGGGCCCTCGCCCGTATCGTCCGTTTCTATCTCTATGCCCTCGTGATGTTCAAGGTGTTATAGCGGTAGAATTCCGGCAAAACCCGCAGGGCCTCAACGGCTAAACAACTCAACAACTCAACTTCCTCAACTTCCTCAACCCCCTCAACAATATTACGCTCCTACGGAGCTTTATGGTTTCGTGGGGTCATACGCTTTCTACAAAGATTACGCTCCTACGGAGCTTCATGAGCTGTTTGCGCACCCATTCTAGTGTTATGTTGAGTTGCCCCAATGGCACCCCCTTCGACAAGCTCAGGGCATAGCCTTCGGGGTTTGGCATTCCCCTAAACGACTAAACAGATAAACAACTCAACCTCTCTAAACATCCTCAACATCCTGAACACACAACAAAACGCCACAGCGTGGCCTCCGTTACACTCCGGCATCAGCACATCATCACCACATCATCATATCAGCACCACGCCACGGCGTGGCCTCCGCTACCGCTCCGGCATCAGCACATCATCACCACATCATCATATCAGCACCATGCCACGGCGTGGCCTCCGCTACCGCTCCGGCATCAGCACATCAGCACCACGCCACGGCGTGGCCTCCGCTACCGCTCCGGCATCAGCACATCATCACCACATCATCATATCAGCACCACGCCACGGCGTGGCCTCCGCTACCGCTCCGGCATCAGC
>JAWOGX010000223.1:0-17258 GCA_046496455.1 Bacteroidales bacterium
ACCGCTAACCGGCTCCGGCAAGTCAGGAGGTAATTCCCGTATCACCTCCGGCTCCCATTCATAAGCATAGACGTCATTACAGCAGGTCTCCCCTCTCAGATGCAAGGAACCCTGGCGGTTAGAGGTGAAATAGCCATTGGAATCACCTGGGTTCACCGAGTAGTAATAGTCGTTGGCAGGCGAATTAACAGGCATTCCAAGATTGGTCAGCTCTTCCCATGAAGCAAAGCCCCCTTTTGCCGAAAAAACATCATAACCTCCATAGCCATGGTGCCAGTCGGAGCTAAAAAAAAGCTTTTGCCGCACACTGTCATAAAATGGGGTTACTTCATTCCCTCGCGAATTCACAATACTCCCGCAATTCACCGGTTCGGTGAACACACCCGAATTCTCGACTGAATACCAGATATCCATTTCCCCGAAGCCTCCCGGCCGGTTGCTCACAAAGTACAACACCCCGACATCACCGAATTTCACAAAATGGGGTTGCGTATTGGAATACCCCTCAAGGTTGACTCGCCCTGCAAGTTTTTCACCTTTCCGAAACTTCCCTTTTTCATATCCTGCAACCATAATATTGCACTCCATGCGACCTCCTGCGATATCATCGCAACGTGAATAAAAAGCCCTTCTCCCTTCGGCATCAATGCTCAGGTTGGCATTATGGGTATTTTTCCGGTTGATTTTTGAACTGATTTCCTCCCCTTCCCGGTAACCAGAAACCTTAATTTCTGAAGCATAGATGGTTGATTTATAGTCAAGGCCTGCAAAACTCTGAAAATCGCTGGCGCTCAAGGGTCTGAGGGCTGAAAAAAAGAGCAGTGAATCGTTGAGCTGAAATGCCCCAAATTCCGAGTAAGGTGTATTGATAGTCCGCCCCAGGTGATTGATCCTGACCTGTGCAGAATCCAGCGGAAGCATCCATCCCTCCCTGCACAGTTCTGCCTCATGGTAGGCTTTTACCTTGTAGTCTGATTCGTCAGAAATGGCAATGAAAGCGTTGATCAGTTCACAAAACCGATCGTAATCCCCCCTTTGTTTTGACATCATCGCCAGATAAAACCAGGCTTCAGGATGTTGAGAACTGGCCTCTGCAAGCGTAGTTAGGTGGTGATAAACCTGAAAGGCCTCAGCATATCGGTTATCCAGCCTGAGGGATTCAGCAAGCCTGAAAGCACAGAACACATCCACGGAGTCATGTGCCAGTGCTTTACCGTAGTAGTAAGCAGCTTCAGGGTAATCGGACCGCACCCATGCTTTCCCGGCTTCGTTCATCAGCACATCCTTTTGCTGGGCTTGTGCAGGAAGTGCAGCCACCACACAAACCACCAACAGAATCCCCCACAGCCGGGACGGCCACCTTTGCCGGTCCCGGAACGCAGAAACTGATAAAGCTGCCTGACCGGCCTTCGCCCCCCCGCTATGTTTCCTCTCTATGCTCATGCTGCCTAGAATGGATCCGGACAAGGGATGTTCTTTATTTTTTTCTTTTTCTTTTTTTGCACCATATAGAGCGCCGACAATTCAAAACCTCCACGGAATGTGCTTGCCGGCCGCAGGCTCGAATAATTGATGTCGTAACTTATTCCGAAAGTAATGTTGTGGTAATCAAAATTGAAGATCAGGATAGCCGCATCCACAGGCCTGAAAAAGAGCCCTGCCTGAAGGTTCGATAAACCATGACCGGTCGAAAATTCATTAAGGGTCATCATGCTTCCGGCGATAATTTCGGTATAGGGACCCTGCCGGGCAATATAGAGCCCCGGATTCAGTATCCGCTTGTTTGCCTGTGTCACTTCTGCATTGAAATAGAACGTGAATTTGCGATCCAGCCGGACATCGGTATCGTCCATCATGGACTGGGGCGGTCTGTTGATATGCGAAACCACAATCCCAGCATCAAAGGCATTGTCCTGATCAGGGCGATAAAACCAGTGTACCCCCGCGTTGTAGTCAGGGTAGGTGAACCCACGGTTCAGGAAATTCTCACCGTTATACAGATTGGCATCAAACCTCTCGCCATTGAACTGATTTCCGAATACCAGGAGGGAATAATCATAGGATCGGTCGTTATAACTACCCGAGGCACCGAACCCGATATAATGATTGTGGTAATCGTTTACGGCCAACAAATAAGACAAGGCAAACCCGGCAGAGGTAGTACCAAACTTTGAATCACCGGCATTGTCATAATAAGTTGACAAAGCCCCTCCTATCAGGTTTCTGGCGCGTCTGTCCTGAAAAATTTTAAAATCTGTGCTCAGGCTGAAAGTATTAAACGGCACCGAGACAGCCCGCCATTGTGAACGGTGGTTGGCAGTGACCCTGAGCTTGGCAAAACAGAACCCCGCCTGGGCAGGATTGATCAGGACGGGTGCCATTTTGTATTGTGAAAAATGGATGTCCTGTCCATTTACAGAGAACAGGATAAAGAAAATCATCAGCAACACAATGGCTTTCTTCACGTCAACGGATTAATGTTATATTGCCTTTCTTTTTAAACTGCACCTTGTTGTAACAGCGCACCTCAAGGTAGTAATCGAAAACCCCCGGGTCAACCTCACGCCCCTTGAAGGTTCCGTCCCATCCCCGATCCTTGTTGGTGGTTTCAAAAACTTTCTCCCCCCAACGGTTAAAAATGGCAAAGTAAAGCTCTTCCGCATAAATAGTATAAACATAGAGGACGTCATTCATCATGTCCCCATTGGGGGTGAATGCGTTTGGCACATAGATGTAAGGGTCATCACAAAAAACTTCCAATACCGTAAGATCAATGGAATCGGTAAAGATGCATCCCCATTGGTCTGTCACGACCACTTTGTAAGTGATGCTGGCAAAGGGTGTTGCCATGGGGTTATGGATGGAGGGGTTGCTGAGCCATTTGGGCGGAATCCATTGGTATGCATATCCCGGGCCTAGCCAGGTGGCAGTGAGCTGTACGCTTTGTCCTTCGAACACAGTGTCTTTACTCACCTCAACAGAAAGAATGACATATATGGATGAATCTTCAACAGTAACCTGATCTGTTGCAGTACACCCCTTACTGTCGGTAATGGTAACCTGATAGACGCCAGGGCAAAGGTTATAGGCAGTGCTTGTCTGCTGCTGCAATGGATCACTCCAGAGATACTGATACGGGGGTGTTCCGCCTGTTGCATTGGAAAACCCTTTCCCGATACAAACCTCCTCACATGGGGCATTGTGGGATGATGCGGCACTCTCGAGCAGAGGAGGGTCAGTGAGCACAAACTGTGAAACGCCATAACAACCAAGGGCATCGGTAACGGTGACGAAATGCGTCCCGGCACAAAGCCCTGTTGCCGTTGCGGTTGTGGATGAAGAACCGCTCCACTGGTATTGGTAGGGAGGGGTTCCACCCGCCATCGTAACCGTGGTTATTCCGTCACAAATCCCGTGGCAATTGGGATCCTGAGTGACTACGGAAGTGAATTTGACCAGTTGATCCACATAAACACTGTCAAAGGCTTCGCATATCGCATTATAGATCTTCACATAATAATACTGCGGTGTATTCAGGGTGATAACGCATGAGGGATTGTTCGGGGAAATGTTCAGCATGGAAGAAAAGGCGGGGTTGTCTGACCAATGGAACTGAACGTTGGTATTGGGTGTTGTCGCTGTCAGCTGAACAGAGCCCTGGCAGACGGAGACATCCGGGCCTGCGTCCACCACGAGGTCGTATACAATCACCTGTTGGAGGAATGTATCGGTGCAGACGCCGTTGGAAACCATCAGGACATAACTCAATGTTGATGGGGGTGATGCCACAGGGTTGCTGATGCTGGAATTATTAAGATGAATGGGGGGAGTCCACAGATAGGTCACAGACGGGTCATTGATGGGGAGGATACCGATCTGTATGGAGTTGTTTTTACATATCTCTTTCGGGGTAAGGATGGAGGATATCCCTGACAGCACTACGACCTGTTTGGTAATGGTATCGGAAAAATTACAGGCGCCGTTATCGGCAACAATGAGTGTGACCTGATAAATCCCGGATTGCGTATATATTTTTACCGGGGAGTGGAGACTGGAAAAAGTGCCGTCACCAAAGCTCCAGTAATATGTTGGAGATGCAGATGGTGGTATCTGGGAAGTGTTCACGAAGGTAATGGTATCCGGGGCACAAATCGAGGGCGGATCAATGAAGTCGGCAACAACTGCTGGTGTCAGAAAATCAAACACCACCGCGCCGAGATTGCAGTTGGTGCTGTTATTGGTATTGGACCATGCACCGGGTGAAGTGGGGAAATCGCTGTTCCCCCCGCATCCGGCACACACAGCCTGGTATATCCTTCCTTTGCTGTCGAACCGGCTCGTGCCCCCATCCACATGTTCTGCTGACTGGCTGCCACCGTAGAAAGTTGCATAAGCCAACCCGGAGGCATCGTCCTTCATGATCATAAAGTAATAGTCGTTGTTATCGGTAGTAAGCTGAAAGGCATCAGGAGTGACCGGCAGACCACTGGTCCCGCCAAAGTGGTTCACTGCAGGGCCTCCCCATCCGGAGAGATAAACCCTGTTGCACAGGTCGACCATAAAGGCAGTGGGTGAGATATCCGGGCCGTTTCCGCTCCCGAAAGCTGTTGACCAGATTTTCTGACTCAGGGAGCTGTTTAATTTTGAAATAAACTGTCCGCCTGACAAGGTGTACCAGGAAGCATTGGTAACCCAGGTGTTACCGGTAGCATCTGTCTGTCCGAGCACATAAACATTTCCGGCATTGTCCATATCAACAAAGTAAACCTGGTCGTATCCGGAAGCTCCATAGAAAGTGGAATGCTGGAGCGTATTTCCATTGGGGCTGATTTTGGCGATCCACCCATCACAATTACCCCCCTGGTAAATATTTTGCAACACACCGGAAGTAACCGGGAAATCAGTAGAAGATGTTCCACCAGATGCGTAAATGGCTCCCTGACTGTCGGAGGCGATGCTGTACCCGGCATCATGGGCATTTCCACCCAGGTATGTACCCCATATCATCGAAGAGAGCTGGTTATCCATCTTGAACAGGACTGCATCCTGCCCCCCATTCTTTACTGCCTGCACTGAACCCGGTGTTGCCGGAAAATTGGCCGACTGTGTGGAGCTGATCACCACTACATTGTCGAAATCATCAAGAATGATCTCCCCCCTGACATCATCGGCGTAATTATGTTTCAGCGGAACCTGGGTATTCAGCCCATCGATCCCTGATCCCCCGACATAGGTAGACCCCAGCAATTGTGATCCGTTTGCACTAAGTTTGGATATAATGATGTCGGATCCATTCTGGTATTGAAGGATCGATGTAAGGGTATAGCCGGGCCCCCCGTTGAAGGTCTGATCGAAAGCCCCGGGTGTCACGGGGAAATCGGAAGATCCGGTTGTGCCGAGGACAAAAAGCTGCCCTTGTGAGTTCACAATAAGGCTTTGCGGAACCTCTGTGCCACTACCACCCAAATAGGTGGAAAAGACAAGAAATGATCCTGTGGTATCAAATTTCGAAATGGCAATATCTGAGGTTGCGCCTGCATAGTTGGACTGATAGGCCCCGATGCTGACCGGATAACCATTGTTGAAAGCATTTCCTCCGGAATAGAGGTATCCCAGATCATCGAAAGTAGCCGTGTAACCCCAGTTATCGGCAGTGGAACCTGTGTAGGATGCAAAAATCCTGACCGGCGGATCTATAACAAGGGTCAGGGATGGATCATACTTACCCAGCCGGTAAGTCAATACATTATTTTTCAACCTGAACGTGCATTCAACTTTCTGCTTTTCACCGGCAACGACCTGGTAAGCATAGGGTTTCAGCTCGTAAACCCTCCCCAAAGGTGTTGTGATTACCAGGTTACCATACTTCAGGGAGAGATCATTAACCCCATCATACACCAGGCGGATGGTTGAAGGATCTGAGCCTTGATGGCAGCGGAACTCATATTTGAACAGCGATTCATCCCTGGCGATCACCAGGTCGGTATTCGGGTACAGGTTCCCATACCGGACACTGGCAAAACGCTGCACTTCTGAGGCCCATTTGCCAGGGTCATTACCAAGGAAGTAATTGTAAATGCCGGGATAAGGGTCGGAAGCCGATACCACAGGGTTTTCGGAAGCACCCTCAAACCTGACACGGTAGGCAAAATGGTCAACCATGCCAGTGGGAGGCTTCTGTTGGTTCTTCAACTCAGGAGCAAGGAACTTATAGCCCACAAACGCACTGAATGCTTCTTCATCCCTGAAATCATAGGTCAAACCGCCCTTTTCAACGTAAATATGGCCATTGTTGATGTCGGCCATATAGAGGACCTGATCAGGCCACTGCCCCTTGTTCTCAATAAAGGCAATATCATTCCCCCGGAGTGTGTCCCTGTGGCCATAGGCAGGGATGAATGCAAATGCACCCGAAAGATATACTGCAAGCAGCATAAGCCTGAAAAAAGCAGGGAATCTCATGACAGTGATGTTAACGGATATCAAAGGTACTACAAAATATTGACAACCGAAATAAACGGATGGTTGTTTCGCTCCTGTGAAATCGTCAGATTAAAGCGTGCTGTCATTGTTCATAAAACCCTGTTCATGGAGCACCTTCAGCAGTGTGCCTGAAAAATGGAGATTATCCTTTAGCGTGTACCGCCGTTCAGTGAATATCCTTGCCAGGTTATCGAGCTGATTTTCTTCCAGGAGCTTAAGCGTTTGTGGCAACTGTTCCTTCTCAGCATAAAGCTGGTCAATCATCTCCCTGGAATAGTCATTATACTTTTCATAATGCACGACCGCTTCCAGTGGAAGCCTGTCGGTCAGCCCGGGATCCTCATCAGGGTATCCGACAACGAGGGTGGTGACAGGGACGACACCTTTGGGAAGCCCGAAAAAATCGATGAGTTTGTCAGCCTGGTAGGTGGTTGTTCCGAGATAACAGATTCCCAGCCCATGTGCTTCGGCAGCCACAGCTGCATTCTGGGAAGCAATCAGCGCATCGATCGCAGCAGTAAAAAATGAGAGAAAATTATCATACCCGGGCTCAGCATGACGCTGCCGGCACCACAGATTGAACCTGTTGAAATCAGCACAAAAGGTAAGCAGCATGGGTGCATCGAGTACCATTTGCTGGGAAAAATGGAGTTTGTGCAATGCCGCTTTTTTTTCAGGATCAGTAGTAACAATGATGCTGTAAACCTGCATATTGCCCGTCGTACTGGTGCGAATGGCCGCATTCAGAATATCCTGAAGCATGTGATCCGGCACCGGATCATTTTTGTATTTCCTGATGGTTCTGTGCGAAAGGAGAGTGTGGATGGTTTCGTTCATTATTATTGAAAGTATTTATTACATCGCAAAGATAATCTCATTTTTCGCAGTGAAAAAGGGGAATGCCGGGCAACTCACAAAAAGGTGGTATCTTCACATCCCATTTAAATAACTTTTTGCTTCGGTATCCGTCACAACTAAAACCCTAATCCAGCAATGCCAGCCAACAGCACGAAGGTCACCTCACACCCCTCCATTCACCTGGTGATCCGGGCTTTGCTGGTGTCATTCTTCGCTTTGGTTTTTTCGCCAGGCTTTACCCAGGTTACAACCCGCGATGCCAATGACCACGACCCGGACTCCATCATGTACCTGAATGGCAGGGTTGCAAATTATTTAACCCATAACGGGCTTTTCCAGGTGCATATCATTAACCTGAGCAGGAACCGGGCAACACTTTCGGACAGGTTCGGCTATTTCACCCTGGAGGCAAGGTTGTACGATACGATCTATTTCTCCCATGTAGGGTTCAAAAAGCGACTTTACAGGCTCTCACCTTCAGAACTGGACAGCGGATCCATTGCAACCATCTATATGTATGAAGATACGATCATGCTGAAAAAATTCCGCCTCCTTTCAGCTTCCCGTGAAGTCCAGTTCAAAAGCGACTTTATCAGCCGTCCGTTTATCCCGGACACTTTAAACCCTGCTTTCGAAGCATTCATCAAGGAAAACCATTTTTCAGCCCCAACGGGTGGGATTGTCTTGCCAGGCCCCTTCACCATCATCTATGAAAATTTCAACCGCGGAGCACGCCTGAAGCGACGCATCGAACGGAATCGCGAGCAATATTTTGAGAATCTGCCTGAGGAGGAGAAGCAAAAAGTGCTTTTCTTTGATGATTAGCCCGTCATTCAGCAGATTGTTCATTCCCGGACGTCCGGTCAACAAAACCATTCCCGCTTATCAAAAGTGCACCCTTGTCTGAAGTGTCCCATAAATCTATACCTGCTGTCCCGGCCAGGGATTTCCACTTTTCAGTTTTGTAAAAAGGCACCGCCCCGTCAACCACCCAGTACTTTGCACTGATCCGGCCAAAGATCGCTGAATCAGGCCAAATACCAGGACCTATGGCAGCGATATCGCATTGCACCGGCTTTTCATCAGCGACAGGTTTCTTTCTGAGAAACAGGAGTGAGAAATTCCCTCTCTGAAACATAACGTTTTCATCCGGAGTGCAAATCAGCCATTCATTCATGCGCTTATTATGATAGACACCTGATTTTATCCGGAATGACCCGGCAGCAAACTCAGCATTGATCACGGAAACAGAATCATCACCAAGCATAGTCACCCTCGAACGACCCTTCAGCAGATCAACAGCTGTCCCCTTTTTTACATGATAGACCACCACCAAATCCTGCCGGTTGCGCGAAAATTCATGCTGGATATTGCTTCCCAAAAAAACAGCAAGTCCTGACAGGGTGATGAAAAACCACCGTTTGCCTGCCCCATGCAGCCAGAGTGTGAGGGCTACTGATGCCCCAAGCAACAGCCACACCTGCGAAGGGGTAATAAACACTCCATCAGAGGATGAACCCGGTAAGCCATCCACAAACCCAACAAGCCCACGCATCAATGACAACAGGTTGTCAAACACCAATGTACACCAGTCATTAAGCAGGCTACTCCCTGTTGCCAGGAATGCGACCCCTGCCCAAATCACAAAACTCGTAACAGGGAGAACCAGTAAATTTGTAAGAAGGAAGTAGTTGGGAAACAAATGAAAAGTTGCTGTTGCAACCGGAAACGTAAACAGCTGTGCGCAAAATGAGACGATCAGCAAGTCACGCACACTTACGAGAAACCTCCACCGGGGAATCCACAGTGTGGACAATACCGGGAAAAGTGTGATGATACCGATCACTGCCAGGTAGGAAAGTTGAAATCCAACATGAAAGAGAAGCGAAGGGTCGCTCATGAGAATAATGAAAGCTGATGCCGCTACATTGTTCATGGTCTGGTTTTTTCTACCCATCAGTTTCCCCAGCAGAATAAAGGAGAACATCACAGAAGCGCGGTTAACGCTTGGAGGAAGTCCTGTGACCAGCGCATAGCACCAGATCACGGCGAGTCCTGCGAGTGTAAATATCAGATTCCCCCATTTTCTGATCCTCTTCACGAATTTGAACAACGAGCTGAAGATCACAAAAATCATCCCCACATGAAGCCCAGAAACGCACAGGACATGTATAGCCCCCGCTGCAGCAAAACTATTGCTCACATCCTCATCAAGCTCTTCCTTTACCCCAATCAGCAGCGCCTGCCCCAACCCCTTGTTCGGATCTTTCAGCGCTCCATGGTTGATTGCATCAATCAACCGGCCCCTGATCTGCAGCACTGTTCTCATGACCATCCCCGGGTCCCCCTGGTTATGCAACATCCAGGATCCATCTCCAAGGTATACACTCAAATCAATACCCTTTCTTCTCATATACCTCTGATAATCAAATGCATCAGGGTTTAAAGGAGGGTTAATCTTACGAAACCGCGATAAAAACACTATGGTATCACCCGGTAGCAGGCTGCTTGCGGCTGAATCGGGATAGAAGTAGGCTACTACATTACATTCAAAACCAATGTCGCTATCTGCCGGAATCACTTTTATAATCCCAGCCAGTGAAGACGCTTTTGCCTGCAAATCCCTGGTAATGACCGCCATGGCATAACATCCATCCGTACCGGAAGAATGCTCCAACAGGTGGGATGAAGCTCTGTTATTCCCGTCTGAAGGCCTGAATCCAAGAAAGCCCAGCAGGAGAAACAAAAGTGTAAGGCATACACCGGGAAACCAGCGGTAGCGATAAGCAACCATCGGAATAACGCGATGCACCCAGAATGTCAGCAGAAAAAAGAGAGCAACGGGTGCAATCCATAGCCATACGCCGAAATCCATCCCCCACAACCGATCGCCGATGGCAATGCCGGTCATATAAGGGAAAAGGATTCTGATAAAAGGGTAATTCCCGATTCTGAACATTGCAGGTGTTTACCTGCTTATATGCACCTGAATGAAAAAAACGGAAGCGGGATCGGTGTTTTTTTATCGCACAGAAGCCAGAATGGTCAGATCCCCCATCGGTTTAATATCAACATCCGTATAGTAATACTTCAGGATATCATAGGGTGTATAGCCCAATTCCGCCATTCTGATCGCCCCCTCCTGGGACATCCCGACACCATGGCCAAAACCTTTGCCTGTGAAAACCACTTCGTTATTATCCAAAGTAATATCAAAAAAAGTTGATTTCAGTTTGAGATCCTGCCTGATCTTCACGAGGGGTATCTGATGGTGGAAATCTTTAACCCTCTGCTCCTGGGTATAATTTAGCGCCAGTTGTTTCATGGAATCGTTGTAAACCGGATATCCATAAGTTTTATCAAGATAGTCAAGCCAGGCAATGGTACTCATCCGATGGGTCCACTGCGCATTACGCATCCCAAGGGAGAATGAATCCACAACGGGTTGCAGGTATGGGAGGGATGACACCCAAACTTCCCCGGACGACATCGTGAAACCACCACTATTGGAATGAAATACAGCATTGATCAAACTTGTATCGCCGAAAAAGATCACCTCCCCCCGGGTACGCCGAACAGCCTCTAGTATCTCTGCTTTCACGGGCTTACCTTTGTAAACCTGGTTTGCCACATCATCAGTGAGGTAAAAATCTTTTTCGTTTCTCATCAGCAGCCGCATCGCATAGGTTCTTGAAACAATCGCCTGCACCATAAAAAACTCCACGAGACTGGTGCTTCCACCGGCTTCGGCCTGCACAACACCACCAACATATTTTTCAAGATCAATCCTGTTAATGACCCTGATTTCACCTTTAAAATAGCGTAAGATCAGATGGTCTTCATACTCCCTGCCGGAAAATCCATTAACGCGCAATGAAAGCGAGTTGTCGAGTGCTACGGCAGCCAGGTAAAACTCTCCTGAGGTAGCAGTTACCTTGCCATCTTCGATCAGTTCAATCCCGGTACTACCTGTGCGGAAGGATACGGCATCACCGTGAGAAAGCATATTCAATTCCTGATCCCCACTGACCAAAAGATACCTTCCGGTTGCCTGGCCAACAGTAAGGGATGTGATTTTATGCCCTGTAAAGAGGCGTACATTCACTTCCACACCCTGGCTGTACAACCCGGCGCAAAGAATAAACATCAGGATAAACAATCTTTTCATAAATAACTTGCATCATCCGGCAGGCAATCAATCAGAAATACAACGCTTTATTCAGTCCAAGTATTTCATGATCAATTCAGCAGTCACTCTTGATGCACCTTTCCCGCCTAGTTTTCGCTTGAGTTCTACGTAATCGGCGAGAATTTGTTCCCTGTTTTTTTGATCGAACAGGATTTTACGCAATTGGCAGGCAACAGTTTCTTCATTCATCTCACCCTGTATCAACTCTTTAACAACAGGTTTGTCCATGATAAGATTGACAAGGGAGATGTATTTTAGCCGCACGAGTCTCTTTGCAATCAGAAACGAGATGGGATTGGCTTTGTAACAGACAACCTGGGGTACATTGAAAAGCGCTGTTTCCAGGGTTGCAGTTCCCGATGTAACAATAGCCGCTTCGGATCTGAGCAACAAAGGGTATGTTTTTTTGAATATTATCGGAACATCCCTCTTTCCGATGATTTTTCTGTAAAAGGAATCGGAAACAGAGGTTGAACCTGCAATCACAAACCGGTACCGTTCATCAAAGCTGCTGGCAACGTCAAGCATGACGGGTAGTATGCGCCTGACCTCCTGCTTCCTGCTGCCAGGGAGCAGTGCGATCAAAGGTTTCCCGTCCAGAATAGTTGCATCCCCGGCTTCGGGCCCCATGGCGGACCTGAAAGTTTCAATGGCATCGAGGAGCGGATGCCCGACAAAATCAACCTCAAAACCAAACCGGGCATAGAATTCCTTTTCGAATGGAAGGATCACGAACAACCTGTCGACATTTCTTTTGATCTTATAAATCCGGCTTTGCTTCCATGCCCATATCTGCGGTGAAACGTAATAAAAAACCTTAAATCCGGATTTTCTTGCAAACTCGGCAATCCGGAGGTTAAACCCGGGATAATCGATCAGGATGATCGCATCCGGTTTGTAAACGGCTATATCTTCCTTGCATTCCCTGATCATTCGCAGGATAGTCCTCAGGTTAACAAGGATTTCCCAGAATCCCATGAAATCAAGCTCCGATACATGACGTACGATATGTGCTCCTTCACGCTTCATAAGGTCACCGCCATAACACCTGAACCCGGCATCCGGGTCCAGTTTTTTCAGTTCGCTGATGAGATGTGAGCCATGAAGATCACCCGATGCTTCGCCTGCAATAATGTAATATTTCATTCCTGGGATTCCTGGGGTGATTTTTAAAGAAAGACAAAGAGAAAAAGCAGCACAACGCCTATGAAAGTAACGAGCAACACGCCGGTTCCGGTTCTCTCGTATTTAGCTGATTTAATATAGGGGATGTAGATAAAAAGGTTTAGAAAAACGCTGCTCATTAAAAGGGTTTTCTGTTTGATCACCTCCTCCCCCTGGTTAAACCAGGACTCCAGGCCATAGTTTAGCAACATCAGAAGCAGGTATGATACAACCGGAGTGATCAGTGCCAGCAGAATTCCAAAATAGATATTATTTCGTTTAAAGAATTTCATAGCCACCTGAATTAATCATTGAAGGGGTTACCCCATTCCATCGCTGGAGGGTATCCATGGCATGGAAAGCCGTAAAGTCGAAATGGACCGGTACGAGGCTGATCCAGTGTTGCTCAAGCGCGGACAGATCCGTATCCTCTCCATAATCCTGCCGGACGAACTCCCCATGCAGCCAGAAATAGGGTTGATGATGGGGGTCAACGCGCTCCTCAAAATCCTCCTTCCAATGGCCAACAGCCTGCCGGCATAACCTGATCCCTTTTATGGGTTCCTCTGGTTTAAATGGAGGCATATTCACATTGAGGCAAACATTGGGGGGAAGTCCGTGGTCCAGGGTGTTTTGAATCACCTGCCTCAGAAACGGTCTCAGGTGCTCAAGCGGAGCATTGTGGCTGTAATCAAGCAGACTGAAACCCACGCTGGGAATGCCGGCCATAGCTCCCTCAAAGGCAGCTGCCATTGTGCCGGAATAGATAATATTGACGGATGCATTAGAGCCGTGATTAACACCGGAAAGCAGGAGATCGGGCTTCCGTTTAAGCAACTTTCTGATTGCCAGTTTTACGCAATCTACCGGAGTACCCTCTACCGCAAACTGGCGCTGAACACCATTGGGCACGAGTTCGTGGCATCGCAGTGGAGTTTTGATGGTGATGGCATGCCCCATCCCTGACATACCCCCGGCTGGAGCAATGACAATCACATCACCGAATTCTGAGGCAACGGATGCCAGGAATTTTATCCCCGGTGCATGAACACCATCGTCGTTGGTAACCAGGATCATTGGCCTGTGCGCTTCTCCCATAATCTTATCCTCGGTTCAAAAGTGAAACGACAAAGATAATGCTTTGGCGCAAAAGGAAGGTTAAAATCGTAAAAGTTCCCTGTAGACTCTGTGGGTCGGGAATCCCATCACATTAAAAAATGAGCCTTCGATACGCTCCACCCCGGCATAACCAATCCATTCCTGAATCCCATAGGATCCTGCCTTGTCATAAGGTTGGCACTGATGAACATAGGAAGCAATTTCATCCGGAGTGAGATGGGCAAACCAAACCTTTGTTTCATCGGTAAAAAGGACCTTCTTTTCGTTTGATCTGATACAGACGCCAGTATAGACGGTGTGCATCTTGCCGGAGAGCTTCATCAGCATCCCGATTGCATCCTTTTCGTCTTCTGGTTTTCCGATCAGCTCATCGCCAAGAAAAACCACAGTGTCGGCAGTAATCAGGATATCATTCCCTTTCAGCTCCCCATCCCTGAATTCCATTGCTTTCCGCTCGGCGAGGCATTCAGCCAGGGCTGAAGGCAGCACGTCACCGGGGCAAACCTCATCAATCGCCTTGACGATGACCTGGTATTCAACACCCAGTGAACTGAGAAGCATCTGACGCCTGGGTGATGCAGAGGCCAGAATGATGTTCTTTTTTGACAAATGCTCCGTTAATCTCATGCCTGACCCATGGAATAGACCTGCAGTGAAAGTACTCCCGCTATCATAATGATCCTGGCAAGCTGGCTCAATTCGCCATAATCCTTAGCATCTTTAGCCTTTCGCAGGCGATGTATGAATGCAAGGATCAGAAACTGAATAATGAAAAAATAGATAGCAGTCAGAGCAAAATGGATGGCAAATAAATGGCTCTGCACAAATATGAGGGCAAGCATCAGGACTACCATCAAACCGCCTGCAATCCACTTCACATATCGTTCCCCGAGCAGAACAGGGAGGGTTTGACAACCATATCGGCGGTCACCCTCAATATCCTCGACATCTTTTACGATTTCCCTTACCAGAGAAATCACAAAAGCAAAACCTGCCAGGAAAAGGATACTATGATTGATCCAGGTGAGTTCGGCCTGGTTGGTAAACACTACCACATTGCTGACCATTGAGAAAAACTCAAAAAGCCAAACGACAAGGACCACCATCGCTGAAGCAAATGCAACAATCAGGTTTCCCCAGAGTGGTTTGCGCTTGTACCGTGCCGAGTAGAGCCAAAGCAACAAGCCGATGATCAGGTGCACGAAGACCAGTTTGTAGTTCCCAACCTTCACGGCCACCAGAAATCCCAGGGCAGTTCCTGCAAAGGTCAGGGTGGCGTGGAAAGGGATGGCAAGTTTCACGGGGATATTCACCCCGAGGATCACCCGTTCAGGGTTGTTGACATGATCAATGCGTACATCAAAGTAGTCGTTGATCACATACCCACCTGCTGCCAGAAGAACGACAGAACCCACAAGGGCAATAAACCACGACAACGGCATCTGAAGGTCGATCCCCTCGGTCAACAAGCTTGGGCGGATGAGGTAATACCTGACGAGAAACATGGTCAGGATGGTAATCAGCAGATTTGGCCAGCGGACGAGACGAAGGTAATGCATCATAGGCTTATGGAATATGGGTAAGGATCAAGATGGAAAAGTGTGCAAAGATAGCCCATTTTTTCTGAGATTTATGTCATTAACCAACAAGGAGTGTCACCAGTGATAAGCCTCGTCACCCATCCAGCGGCCCTGCAAACGGAGCACCTGCTCAATGATATCCCGCACACAACCTTTACCGCCAGGATGTATCGAAATATAATCTACGGCAGTCCGGATTTCCCATACGGCATCCGACGGGCAGCATGAAACCCATGCATCCCGGATCAGGGGATAATCCGGGATATCATCACCCATGACCAGAATCTCTTCTTTGCTCAGATTATATTTCCCTACAAAACGCTGAAAGATATCGAGTTTGTTATTGGCTCCGGTATATACATCATCAATTCCAAGCCTCCTGAGTCTTTCAACGATACTGACAGAATCAGCCCCGGTGATGACACAAATACGATATCCAAGCCTTGCTGCAAGCTGGAGGGCATACCCGTCGCGCACATTGGCAGACCGGAGCTGCTCTCCGTTATCCATCATATAAACAATACCATCTGTAAAAACGCCATCATAATCAAAAACAAAAGTAGTTATCCCTGCAAGCCTCTCCTTGTAATTAACCATAGGTTATTGATTTTTATGATGTTCGATGATCGATCTGGTCAGTTCACGATAGACGCCCTGGATTTCAGGCAAATCCTTCAGGACTTCGAAATGCTTTGCCAGTGTTTCCTGATCACCCCTGAGGGCCGGACCAGTCTGTGCGTCAAAGGGATCAATGGCCTGAATCTTACCGGTGGTCTCCCTGATCAAAGGCAGCAGGAGACTATAATCAGCATGACCAGCCTGCATGACCTTTCGTGCCAGCAAATACAGGTGATTAGGGAAATTGCATGCCAGGACAGCGGCAACGTGCACCAACAGTCTTTGCCCGGAGTCCATCCTGACAGCAGGAGAACCTATGCTTACAGCCAGATTCAGCAATCTCTTCCCGGTTTCAGGGTTGGTTGACTCGATACAGAACGGGATATCATCCGGTGCAACCAGCTTGCCCTTGGTAAGGGTTTGCAACGGGTAGAAAACACCGGAATCCGGGCAAAAAGCGGCTAACCCAGCCAAGGGCACTGCACCGGAGGTATGAACGGCAATACCCTTAAAACCCCGGAGATTTGCAGCAACCTCCAGAACATGATTGTCGCTGACTGCGATCATAATCATATCTGAGCAGGACCGCAATGCTTCAATATCTTCAAACAAAGGTGCACTGAACTGCTGATCCAATTGTTTGAGCTTTGCTTTTGACATGTTCCGGACCAGAATGCCACTCACCGTAATCCCGGCTGAAGCAAACAAGACAGATAGGTGCCAGGCCACATTCCCGTTGCCAATGATGCCTACACGCTGTATATTTTCCTTTTTCATTTGCTGACCTTTGATACCATACCTGGCAGTACGAAAGCTGCTGCCGGACAAAATTATCAAAAAAAGAAAAAGGCACCCCGATTGATGAGGTGCCTTTTCTTTATGATTCCAGAAAAACTATTTTACAGACATTTTACGGGTAACGGAAGCGTCACCGGCCTGAACAGTGTAAGTATAGATGCCAGTGCTCAGTTCAGCGCTGATCTGAATCGTGTGGTTACCGGCGCTGACAAAACCCAGGTCATTACTGTGAACCACCTGGCCCATCAGGTTGTGAACAAGCAGTGAAAGGTTACCTGCTTTCTGCATGGTAACATCAATGCTGGTTGCACCATTGAATGGGTTCGGATAATTCTGGGATACCGCAAGGTTGTTTGCAGGGTTGTTTTTAACACTGGAAGTAAAATCGGCATCGGTGATCTCAAAACCATCCACATAGTAGAACGTTGCCTGCCCAAGCGGATTGGAAG
>JAWOGX010000244.1:0-2506 GCA_046496455.1 Bacteroidales bacterium
ATTCCATTAGCCTGGGGTGGTAAACTGGTATTTTACAATTGTATTGTGGGAGGTTCGATTGATGCGCGCTTTCTTCCGGCAATTCTCAAAGGTCTTATGGAAAAAATTGAGACCGGACCACTCACGGGTTCCTATGCCCGTGATATCCGGGTATACGTTTACGACGGCAAGATGCACCCGGTTGATTCCAATGAAATATCCTTTAAACTTGCTGGCAGGAACGCGTTCAGTGCAGCATTCAAAAAAGCCGCTCCCAAGATTCTCGAGCCTGTTTACCAGGTAGATGTGCTCGTGCCGGCTGACCGCATGGGTGATGTAATGAGTGACCTGCAGGGCCGGCGTGCCATTGTTCAGGGTATGAGCTCGGAAATGGTATTCCAGAAGATCACGGGAAAGGTTCCTCTGGCCGAAATGAACAAGTATTCCACAGCACTCAGTTCAATGACCGGCGGACGGGCCATATATTCAATGAAATTCATCGATTATGAAGCAGTGCCCGGCAATGTTCAGGAAGAACTGCTGAAAGCATACGAGGCAGAAGATAAAGAAGAGTAGGAAAAACAACAGCAAGTCTGATCAACTTTCAAAATCCCGTTATTCATTTAGCGGGATTTTTTTATGTCACAAACAAAAAAACCGGGGTGCATAAACCCCGGTTTTTTTCAAAACATGTACCGGATCAACCGCATCTGGATGATCCGCAGTTACGGCATACCAAACAACCTTCCTGGTAGACCAGATTATCTGATCCGCATTCAGAACAGTTTTTACCTTTCTTGACCCTGGTGTCGTTCGGGATGTATTTTTTGAGTGCCCGTTCCACACCATTTTTCCAGGTGTTGATTGTAGCGCTGTCAAGTTGCAGCGAAGCAATAAGGTTGACTACATCGGCAATAGGCATACCATGGCGGAGCACGCTCGAGAATAATTTGGCATAATTCCAATATTCCTTGTTGAACATGTGTGAGAGTCCGCCAAGGGTATTGTTATAGCCGTATTTATCGGTGTATTGGAAGTCGTACCGTGATTTTCCGTGTTCGTCGCGGTTCTTGATAATTTTGCCTTTGGTAATGGATTTGGGGATGGGGAACATTTCATCATCCACAATACCGGTAAATATCTCATAGGGCTTATTGTCTTTCAATCCGATAAATGCAATCCATTTCTCTTCACTGTTGTTGAAGCGGATGATATCGGCATCAAGAATGCGCGGCCTCTTGAACTTAAAGGTATCGTTTTCTTCGCCCGACTTTTCTTTCTCGGAATTATCCTTGATAAGCACACCGGAACGGGAGCCGTCGCGGTAAACAGTTACCCCTTTGCAGCCACTTTGCCATGCAGTAACATACAGCTGTCCAACAAGTTCTTCAGTAGCCTGGTTGGGCAGGTTGATGGTAACGCTGATGGAATGATCCACCCACTTTTGAACTTCTCCCTGCATCCGCACCTTGCTCATCCAGTCGACATCATTGGAGGTGGCTTTATAATAGGGTGATTTAGCGACAACCTCCTGCAGTTTCTCGTCGTTATACTGTTTTACTTCCTCCACATTATAACCGTTCATTTCGAGCCAGGTGAGGAATTTATGGTGGAATACATTGAATTCTTCCCATTTATCGCCAACCTCATCGGTAAAACTGATGTTGATGTTGGTATCATTTGGGTTTACCTTACGACGTCGTTTGTACACCGGCATGAAAACCGGCTCAATGCCTGATGTGGTTTGAGACATCAAACTGGTAGTACCTGTGGGGGCTATGGTGAGCAGTGCAATATTCCTGCGGCCGTATTTCACCATATCTTTATACATCTGCTCATCTTCATGTTTAAGTCTCAGGATAAAAGGATTGTCCTTTTCGAGATGGGCGTCATAAATAGCAAAAGGTCCGCGTTCTTTGGCCACCTCAACCGACGAACGGTAGGCTTCAAGGGCAAGTGTCCTTTGCACTTCAACAGAGAAGTCAATGGCATCATCGGTGCCATAGCGCAATCCAAGAGCTGCAAGCATGTCGCCTTCGGCAGTAATGCCAATTCCGGTGCGCCGTCCTTCTTCGGCCTTAACGCGGATGTTTTCCCAGAGCTTTTTTTCTACTCTTTTCAATTCGGGATCTTCAGGATCCTTATTGATTTTATCGAGGATGGCATCAATTTTTTCAAGTTCAAGGTCAATGATGTCATCCATCATACGCTGTGCGTAGTGAACATGGGTTTTGAAAAGGTCGAAATCGAACCGGGCGTTACCGGTGAAAGGTTCATTCACATAACCGTACAGGTTGATTGCCAGCAGGCGGCATGAATCATATGGACAAAGCGGAATTTCGCCGCAGGGGTTTGTTGATACCGTGCGGTATCCGAAATCGGCATAGCAATCAGGAACAGATTCACGGGCAATGGTATCCCAGAAAAGGATTCCCGGCTCAGCTGACTTCCAGGCATTGTGAACAATCTTTTCCCAAAGTTTGCGCGCTTCAATTTCTTTTTTGTAGACCGGGTTCGGTGAATCAAC
>JAWOGX010000002.1:0-3762 GCA_046496455.1 Bacteroidales bacterium
AATACCAGCTTAAGAGGGATGGTGATCGTATTTTGGTCAGTTACATGTCTTCGTGGATGGGTTATGCAATCTGCAAGGCGGTTTGGGCTTACGAACCCGCTTTTGCGTCCGGGAGGCAACTTAGCGGTGACCTGACGATGTTTCAGGAGCGCGAGTGTCTTTCCTGCCTGGTGACCAGCATGGAGGGTGACAAGAAGGAGGCTGCATCGGATGAGTCATTGATGGCGTTCAGGACAGCCCTTCAGCAGAAGATGGCACTGGAGTTTATCCTTTTTGAGATTATGATGCCCGACAGGCCCGACATGGCGCATCTGCTTGACGAGGCACGGATGGCCAGGATGGTGGAATACATCAAACTGGTTCACATCCGATAACCAGGCATTACCTGGCCGGAGCAGATGTTTTGGTGGCCCGGAGTATCCTGTCAAAGATGCCGGTATTGTCAAATATCCCCATAAAGAGGTCCGCGCCGGGGCCATAGGCAAAAACCGGCACCAGGGCAGCTGTGTGATCGTCTGAGTTGAAGGCACCCTGTACGGTTCCGGTCCTGATGCATCCGCCGGGGATGGAAAAACCACCGGTTTCATGATCTGAAGTGACAATGACGAGGGTTCTGCCATCTTTGGCCGCGAATTTCAGCGCTTCCCCTACCGCCTGGTCGAAATCGAGTGTCTCACTGATGACATAGCCGGTCAGGTTATCGTGGCCACCCCAGTCGATCTGCGATCCCTCCACCATAAGGAAAAAACCTTCGCTCCCCCTGCTGAGGTGTTGTATCGCCAGGGAGGTTGCCCTGACGAGATAATCACCGCGCCCGTTCAGGACAGGCATCAGATGCTCGGTTGCGTAAAGGGCTGCAACCTTTCCGGATTCCTCGGGGTGAAAAAAATAGAACTTCGGGCAAGGTGCTGTGGTGGACGTATCAACATAGTATCCGGCTTCCTCAAGCATTTGAATCAGATCCAGTGAATCGGCCCTCCCGATGAAATCCTGAAGGCCACCCCCGATAAAAAGATCAATGCCCGAATTGACGAAGTCCAGGGCTATGGCTTCATGCATTTCCCTGTCGGGCTGGTGGGCGACAAAAGCCGCCGGCGTGGCGTGTGTGACGGAAGAGGTTGATATGACACCTGTCATTTTCCCATGTGACGCAAAAATTTCACGGATATTCATGACCGGTAAACTGTCGGGGCCAACGCCAATGGCGCTGTTGTAGGTTTTTTTACCCGTCGCCAGCGCAGTGCCACCTGCACCTGAATCGGTAATAAAATCACTGGCAGACCAGGTCGTGGTGAATCCGGTGTAAGGCATCCGGCTCATATAAAGCTGTCCGCCATTTGCCACCAGGGCGCCGGTTACCTGCGACACACCCATCCCGTCACCAATCAGCAGGATCACATTCTTCGGTACCTGGGATCTGAATTCCTGTGGAAATGGTTCAACAGGATAGGTGCTCCCGGCCTTATAGTAAGCTTGTCCGGGTATTGTATCCGGGGAACCTGTGTTTTCCTGGGCAAGCGTGGCACTATTGAAAAGGCTGATCATGATCAGGCTCAGCAAGATCAATGCACCGTATCGAAAATGTTTCATCGTGTATTTAAGTGTTTCTGCAAAAATAGACTTTCCGGATTAATGTTGTGTTAACAGGGTGTAATCAAAATGCGTGATAACCCATTGAATGGCCTGAGAAACATCAATCGTTTCCCGGAAATACACCAACTCCGGGTTTCGGGAGGAAATCGTAAATTTGCAAAAAGTAAGACTGTCATGGAGAGTGTAAAGATTGGGATCAATGGCCTGGGAAGGATCGGCAAGCTTGTATTCAGGCTGATTGCAGAGACCCCGGGGATGGAGGTGGTGCAGGTCAACGACAAGATTGACAGCGAATTGCTGGTTCACCTTCTGAAGTTCGACACGGTGCACGGGAGGTTTAAAGCTGAGATATCAGAAACTGCCGACGGGATACTTTTCAACGGGAAGGAAATCAGGGTTACGCATGAGCATCACCCTTCGCACATTCCATGGAGCCTGAGCGGTGCTGAGATCGTGGTGGAATCCAGCGGAAAGTTCAAAACGATGCCTTTGCTGCAGCAGCATATCCACAATGGGGTGAGAAAGGTGATCCTGACCTGTCCGGCCGATGACGATTCGATTGACCGGACCGTGGTGATGGGGATCAACCATCACGAACTGAGGGCAGAGGACAGGGTGGTTTCCAACGCCTCCTGTACCACCAATTGCGTGGCGATGATGCTCAAAGTGATGCACGATGCTTTTGGGGTAAGGCGTGCTTTTATGAATACGGTTCATCCGTTTACCAACAACCAGTCATTGCTCGACGGGCCGCACTCCGACTTCCGCAGGGCAAGGGCAGCCGTCGGGAATATCATCCCCACCACAACCAGTGCCATCAGGGCTGTACCGCTGGTGATGCCGGAAATGCGCGGGCGGTTCGATGGATTTGCCACACGCGTACCGGTCCTGGATGGCTCCTTCGTGGAACTTACCGCAGAAATCGGCACCGATGTCAACCCGAGAATTGTAAACGATGCCTTCCTCACTGCCTCATTCGGGTATCTGAAACCTTACCTCGCCTACAGCGAAGACCCCCTGGTGAGCAGCGACGTGATCGGCAACCCCAACTCTGCCATCTTCGATGCATTATCCACAAAAGTGATCGGGAAAAACCTGGTCCAGATCCTTGCGTGGTACGACAATGAGAGTGGGTATGCCAACCGGATCATCGACCTGCTGAAATTGATCATAAGCTTCAACGCAAAACAATAAGAGACTATGGGAAATGAGATCAGGTCGAAAGCGCTGGAGGTGAACCTGGCACAGACCAGGGATATCGAAATCAATATACCGGAAGAGCACCAGTGGTTCATCGGGCTTTCTTCCCAATACTTTGGAATTCAGAAAAGGGCGACGGAATTTTTCAGTGAATTCCATCATCCCTATTCCAGCAAGCAGGTGATCACGGAGCAGCTCCCAAACCTGGTGATCGGGGATTTCTGGCTCTACCAGGGACATCCTGAACGGCAAAAGGCATTCAGGGTTATCCTTGATTTGTTTGACCGCCTGCTGGACAGTGAACTGAGTGATGACTATGCCAAGCAGGTGGTGTACACGGCTTTCAATTTTCTCGACCAGGTGTCGTCCCAGCAGGATCCGGATCATGAACTGATCCTTGAAGGAATCGCTCTTTTGAAGAAGCATTTCAATCAACGAAGCTTCAGTTATTTCACCAACCTCGGGTTCCTGTTCAAGAGCCTTGAGAAAGCCGCACATCACCCGGAGATTTCGTCGGATACCATTGCCTTTGCCCGGGAGGTTGCGTTGAAGCATGTCCTTTTCTGGGAGGAGACCACGAAGATAGAGGAGTGGTACCAGGGGCACAGAAAGAAATTCTCGGGCAACATTGCCGGGCAACTGGAGAAGGTTGGAGCCCCCTTTTTCAAAGACCGGCTGGAGCAGCTGGAGAAGGCAGAAAACTGGGAGGAGCTGGCGAAGGCCTCATTCACGTTCAATGATATTGCCACATCTTTCAGGAAATTTACGGAGCAGTTCCAGGGCGCAACGGATAAATTCACCTACCTGTTTTACCTGTTGCACCTGCCGGGAATGGTGTATCAGCGCGACTACCTGATCTGGGACCTGAATAAAGTGATCCGGACCATCAGTACGGCACTGACACCGGAAGAGATTGTGAAGGCCATGGATGAACTGTTTCAGCTCTTCGGGGAGTTCAGGCAGCAGTAT
>JAWOGX010000025.1:0-4080 GCA_046496455.1 Bacteroidales bacterium
TCCCTATACCATGCTCACCGGCGATGTTCCGCAGCAACAGCGGGAGGCCATTATCAAAAAATTCCAGGATAATCCGGACATACACCTTTTCTTTATATCCATCAAGGCGGGTGGGTTCGGGCTGAACCTGACCTCTGCCGATTACGTGTTCATACTCGATCCGTGGTGGAACCCGGCAGTGGAGGAGCAGGCCTTGAGCCGGGCTCATCGCATCGGACAGAAAAAGAAGGTTTTCGTGTACCGGTTTATCACCAAGGATACGCTGGAAGAAAAAATTCATACGTTACAGGAAAAGAAATCGCAACTGGCCGAGAATTTCATCAACAACAACAATCCTTTTGTTGCAGGCGACAAAGAGGAGCTGATGAAGCTGCTGGAGTAGTTGCAGCGTCTGCAAAGTCTTGGCTCTTGGCTCTTGGCTCTTGGTTCTAATTGTCTCTTGTCTCTTGTCCCTTGTCACTCTTTTCCAGCCCCAGCTCCGCCGCTTTTTCCATCATCAGCTGATAAGCCTCTTCATAATTATTGTGGATGTCACCCTCAAGGATGGCTTCTTTGATGGTATTTTTAATGATGCCCACTTCGCGGCAGGGTCCTATATTGAAAGTTTTCATGATGAGTTCGCCGTCAACGGGAGGCTGGAAATTACGGACTGCATCCTTTTCCTCTATTTCTTTCAGCTTCTGCCTTACCAGTTGAAAATTGTTCAGGTATAGCCGAACCTTTTCATCGTTTTTAGAAGTAATATCGGCTTCACAGAGCATCATTAGGTCGTCGATGTCATCACCTGCCTCGAACAGCAGCCGGCGAATCGCGGAATCAGTAACTTCCTCCTCCACCAGCGCAATGGGCCGGAGGTGCAACAACACCATTTTTTGAACATATTTCATAGAAGTTCCTAGCGGGAGATGGAGTCTGCGGAAAATTCCCGGCACCATTTTGGAACCCACAAACTCGTGCCCATGGAAAGTCCAACCGTGACCTTTGATGTACTTGCGTGTCTCGGGTTTGGCAATATCATGCATGATGGCGGCCCAACGCAGCCAAATATTATCTGATTTACCGGATAAGGTATCGAGTACCTGGAGCGTGTGAATGAAGTTGTCCTTGTGCCTTATTTTATCTACTACGGCCACGCCCTTCAGGTTGTCGAATTCCGGAAAGATGATCTTAAGCAGTCCGGTTTGCTCCAACAGTAAAAAGCCCCGTGATGGCATGCCGGAAAGAACCATTTTATTCAGTTCATCGATTATCCGTTCACCGGAGATGATGCCGATGCGTTCGCGATTATGATGTATGGCTTCAAGCGAACGATCTTCAATGGTAAAGTCCAGTTGTGTGGAAAATCTGATGGCCCGCATCATGCGCAACGGATCATCAGAATAAGTGATATCGGGATCAAGCGGGGTACGGATCAGCTTCTTTTCCAGGTCACCCAGGCCGTTAAAAGGGTCGAGAAGTTCGCCGTAAGTTTCCCTGTTCAGCGAAACAGCCATGGCATTGATGGTAAAATCGCGCCGGTTCAGGTCATCTTCGAGGGTGCCGTCTTCAACCACCGGTTTTCGGGAATCGGCATTGTAGGATTCTTTACGAGCGCCTACGAATTCAATTTCCAGGTCGTCGTAACGGAGCATGGCCGTGCCGAAATTTTTGTAAACAGTGATGCGACCTTTTTTACCCAGCTTCCTGGCCAGGCTTTCTGCCAGTTCAATGCCGCTTCCCACAACCACAATATCAATGTCCTTTGACTGGCGTTTGAGCAGCAGGTCTCTTACATAGCCCCCGATGACATAGCCCTGCAGGTTATTCTCGGTAAGCACTTCCGATAGTATGGGAAATATTTTGTGGCTGAGTGGAATGTTCATGAATGAAATGTAAATCGGACAAAAATAGTATTTTCATAGAACAACCCATAACATACCTGCTGCAACAAAAAGCATCCCAGTTTTATTTTGAAATTAAATTTTCTACATTTGCCACGTATTTCACTAAGGGGGTGCCTTAATAAATCGGGCTGAGATCATACCCTTAGAACCTGATCCGGGTAATGCCGGCGAAGGGAATTGGTGGCAATGACGAACGTTGCCGCTGTTTCATTAACTTAAAAACTTTCACTATGAAGCAGGTATGCATTTTACTTGCATTGGTTTGCTTTTCATGGCAGGCCCATGCACAATTCTCCATCAAGGGGACGGTAACGGGACATGATCAGGAACCTCTGATCGGAGCTCATGTAATGATTACCAACACGTATTACCAGACAATTACCGACAACAAGGGCAGTTTCAATTTTAATGGTATGAAGTCGGGTTCCTACGAAGTAAAGGTCAGCTACGTCGGTTATGAAACCTGGTTATCAAAGGTTGAAGTCGCCACAGACGTTGCATTGGAAATTGAATTGAAGGAATCACCTGTTGTGGGTGATGCCGTTATTGTATCGGCCGTAAGGGCCTCGCAAAACACACCCACCACTTTCAGCACGATGAACAAGGAAGAGATCAGCAGGAAAAACACGGTCCAGGATCTTCCCTACCTGCTGAACATGGAACCCTCGGTGGTGGCTACATCCGATGCGGGAGCAGGTGTTGGTTACACAGGTCTCCGGATCAGGGGAAGCGACATCACCCGAATCAATGTAACCATCAATGGGATACCGCTTAACGATCCGGAATCTCACGCAGTTTACTGGGTAGATATTCCTGATTTTGCCAGCTCGGTTAACAGTCTGCAGTTGCAACGCGGTGTTGGATCATCCACCAACGGAGCAGGAGCCTTTGGTGCATCAATGAACCTGGAAACCAATTCAATTCAGGCAAAGCCCTACGGACTGGTTAGTCTCGGTGCAGGATCATTCAACACCTGGAAAACCTCTTTTCAGGGAGGAACAGGACTGATACGCAACCACTGGTATTTAGAAGGAAGGGCATCGGCACTGGGATCGGATGGTTATATAGACAGGGCCTCATCGGACCTCAGTTCCTACTTCATCCAGGGTGGCTATTACAATGAGAAAACCCTGATCAAGGCAATTGCCTTCGGAGGCAAAGAAAAAACCTACCAGGCCTGGTATGGCATTGACGGAGAAACCATGAGAACCGATCGTACTTTTAATTATGCCGGTGCTATATATGATGAAAACTGGAATGTAACAGGATATTACGATGACCAAACCGACAATTACACCCAAAACCATTACCAGTTACATATTTCACAACGTCTTGCGCAAAATCTCAACCTGAATCTTTCGGGTCACCTAACCTCCGGAAAAGGCTACTATGAAGAATACCAGCAAAACGAGCCATTTGCTGATTACGGGTTAAACAACCTGTATTTTGGGCCGGACAGTGTTCCCAACGGAGGCTCTTACAGTTACTTTTACCATGATTCGGTTACCAATACCGATCTGGTGCGCCGCAGATGGCTCGATAACAAGTATTACGGGCTTACCTGGTCGTTGCATTACAAGCCCCGCAAGGCTGATATCATTATAGGAGGCGCGCTCAACAAGTATGACAAAGCCAAACACTTTGGTGAAATCATCTGGGCCGAATTTGCAGGTGTTCCCAATGATCACCGATACTACGAAAACATGTCGTATAAAACCGACTTTAATGTTTTCGCAAAAACCGCCTGGTCACCCATTGAGGCCCTCACCCTGTATGCTGATGTGCAGTATCGCACCATTACATACAAATGCAACGGAATTGAAAGCCATTTGGAACCGGTGACCGTCAATGAGACCTTTCATTTCTTCAATCCCAAGCTTGGTTTAAGTTACAGCATCAGGCCGGGAACCTTATACCTTTCATACAGCATTGCCCACCGCGAACCCATCAGGGACGATTATACCGATGCCCTTGCCGGCGAAAAACCAAAGCCCGAGATGTTGGGAAACCTGGAGGCAGGAATTCGCAAAGTAGGGAACAATTATCAGTACGCGGTAAATTATTATCTGATGAATTACCGTGATCAGCTGGTGCTCACCGGGGCCATCAATGACGACGGCCAGTATGTAAGAAAAAATGCAGGTAAAAGCTACCGGACCGGTGTAGAACTTTCGGGCGGATACAAACCCGCAAAAAT
>JAWOGX010000003.1:0-8614 GCA_046496455.1 Bacteroidales bacterium
CGATGAATATGAGGCGCACATCAACCAGAAGAAATGTCCCGCCAAGGTTTGCAAGAACCTGCTGACCTACGAAATCATCCCGGACAAATGCACCGGATGCACCGTGTGTGCCAGGAAATGCCCTGTGGATGCCATCACCGGCAGCAAGAAGGAGGTTCATTTCATCGATCAGGAAAAGTGCATCAAATGCGGAGACTGCTACTCCAGGTGTAAGTTTGAAGCCATCAGGCTCATTTAATCCCGGTTACCCACAACATAAAGCGACAAAACATGGAAGAACTCAATATTATCCTGAATAGTAAACCTGCCAAAGGGCTGAAAGGGGACACCATCCTCCAGGCGGCCAAACGATATGGCATCGAGATACCCACCCTGTGCAATGATCCCCGTATCGAACCCTACTCATCATGCTATGTATGCGTGGTGGAGGTGGAAGGGGTGCGCACCCTTCAGCCTGCCTGTTCAACGCGCATTGCCGAGGGGATGCGAATCGAAACCGAGAACGAACGCGTGAAGCGGGCAAGGAAGATTGCCCTGGACCTGCTGTTAAGCAATCATTATGCGGATTGCATGGCCCCCTGCAAGCAAACCTGCCCTGCCGGCGTGGACGTACAGGGGTACATTTCACTGATAGAAAAAGGATTGTACAAAGAGGCCGTCGGGCTGATCAAGGAGGTGAACCCCCTCCCTGCGATATGCGGCCGTGTGTGCGTGCGCCCCTGTGAGGTGGCATGCCGGCGGAACCTGCTCGGTGAAGGGACAGCAGTGGGCATCGACTACCTGAAACGTTTCGCCGCCGATCAGGACCTGGCATCCGACGATAAGTTCGTCCCGGAGATCGCCCCGTCAACCGGAAAAAAAGTTGCCATTATCGGAGCAGGGCCGGGTGGTCTTTCAGCAGCCTGGTTCCTCCAGACCAAAGGGCACCAGTGCGACATCTTCGAAGCGGCCCCTGCTGCCGGTGGTTGGCTTCGCTACGGAATCCCGGAATACCGCCTTCCCAATGACCTTCTTCAGAAAGAGGTAGATAACATCACGGAACTGGGCGCCAACATCCACTACAACAAACGCCTCGGTGATAACCTGAGCTACAGGGAGCTGAAAGATCATTATGACGCCACCATCCTCACCATCGGCTCCCAGGTCGGCACCAGTGTAGGGTGCGAAGGGGACGATGCCGAAGGGGTATATCCGGGGATCATCTTTCTGAAAAACATGGAGGTTACCGGTCAGAAACATAACTTCAAAGGGAAGACTGTTGCCGTGGTGGGTGGCGGAAACACTGCCATGGACTGCTGCCGCACCTCGATCCGTTGCGGTGCCGACAAGGTGATCGTCGTGTATCGACGTACAGAAAAGGAGATGCCTGCCAACCCGATTGAGATTCACGAATCGAAGCTGGAAGGGGTGGAATACATGTTCCTGACCAACCCGGTGAAAATCAACAAGGATGGAGCTGGTAAGCTCAAATCGATGACCCTGATCAGAATGGAGCTCGGAGAACCCGATGCTTCAGGCAGGCGCAGGCCGGTACCGGTGGAAGGGTCGGAATTTGATGTGGAGGTGGACATCATCCTCGCTGCGATCGGGCAAAAGACCGAGGTAAACTTCATCAACGACATCAATGAATTTGCAAAAGGTGGTGAGTTGAAAATCAACCGCTGGGGGGATATTGATGCTGACAAGCACACATTGCAGACCGGCATTCCCGGTGTATTCGCTGCAGGCGACGGTGTAACAGGGCCTGCCACCCTGATTGAAGCGATTGCCCAGGCCAGGGTAGCCAGCCGGAGTTGTGATCAGTTCCTCAGAGGAGAAAACCTCTCACCCCTGCCCTTCGAATTCCTCAGCAAAAGGGATAACTTCAGGGAGCAGAAACCTGCCGAATACGCCGAAAAATTCCAGCAGCAGTTGCGGCAGGAGATGCCCGTGCTGGATCCTGCTGAAAGATTCAACTTCCATGAAGTGGAACTTGGCTATGCCAGCGAGGAGGTGGCAAAGCAGGAGACGGCCCGTTGCCTCGAATGCGGATGCGTGGAGTATTTCACCTGCGACCTGAAAAAGCATGCAACAACTTACGGTGCCGAGCAGAAACATTTTGAAGGTGAATATAAAACCTACGAGGTGGATTTCTCTCATCCGTTGATTGAGATTGACAACAACAAGTGTATTTTATGCTCAAGGTGCATCAGGATTTGCCGCGAGGTGGTGGGTGCAGCAGCCCTGGGTCTTGTCAACAGGGGATTTCAGACCTATGTGGCGCCTGCCATGGGCAATTCTCTGCTGGACACTCCATGTGAATCCTGTGGAATGTGCATCTCGGCCTGTCCCACTGCGGCCATCTCCGAGAATGTCCTATTCAAACCGGGTCCGGTGAAGTTTGAGGAGATGAATACCATAGATCCTTTTACCAGCGAAGGTTTTGACATCAAACTGCTCCATAGGGGGGGCTTTGTGATGCGCACCGAGGGAGTTCAGTCAGACCTCAACCCCGAAGGGAATATCGGCACCCATGCCAAATTCGGCTACCATTTCTTCAACGATCCGGGCAGGATCACCCAGCCAATGCTTAAACGCAACGGTGGGTTTGTTCCGGTGGGATTTGATGAAGCCCTCGCATTGATCACCCAGAAAATCAAAGACAGCACACCGCAGCAAACCGCATTCTTTGCCGGTGGCAGGCTGACCAATGAGGAACTCTACCAGGTGCAGAAGCTGGCACGCGGCGCTGTCAGAACCAACAATATCCATAGTTTCCTCTACCTGGGACGTGGAAAGGGTTATGAGGCGGTCACCATGGATAATGTCCCATTCCTTGAAATCAGGGATGCCAAAAGGATTTACCTGGTCGGGGAAAACCTGAACAGGCTCAACCCGCTGATCAATCACCTGGTTTTCAGCAAAAAATACCGGGACAACATCCCTGTTGAACTCATCACCACCGGGGAGGCATCAGAACTGTCGCGCAAGGTGGACCACGTCCACAAGGTCAGCTCCTACTACAGCTTCTTCCGGGCCGTGAACCATTTCATGCTTTCCCAGGTGAAACAGAACCAGATTTATATTGACACCAATTGCGAAGGGTTCGAAACCTACCGCGATGCGCTGATGGAAGAAGATTACGGAACGCTTCTAAATGCTGCCGGCGGTTGCAGCCAAACCTGCCTGGAGAATATCGGGGTCAATTACAACATCGACCATGAAAGCATCGTCATTTATTCCCTCAGCGAAGTTTCAGCAGCGGCGGCCCTGGAGATCCGCAACCTGGCCCTGATTTCGGGTAAACCAGGCAAACACGCCTGTGGTGTCATTGCAATGCGTGAAAAGAACAATGCACAGGGGCTCTTCGATATGGGGATCCATCCCGGGTTGCTGCCGGGAAGCACCCCCCTGGATGATGAAGCTGCCCGTGCCAGAACCGCACAACGGTGGAATGTCAGTGACCTGGGCACCGACGCAGGCTGCATGACCAAAATGCTTGACGAAGGGCAACTCAGCAATCTGTTCATATTCGGCGAAGATCCGGTCGGAACGGCGACTGATGCCGACAAGACCATCGCATGGATGAACAAAGCCTCATTCAGGGTGGTTTGTGACTACGCCATGACAGAGACAGCCCAAATGGCAGACCTCCTGCTCCCGGCAACACTGCCCATTGAAACAGATGGCAGTTTTACCAATTCCCAGCGCTATTTGAGGCAATTTGAACAACAAATCCAGCCAAAACCTGCCATGACCACCATTGCAATGCTGAACAGGCTGCTGCACAATTTCGGGCTGGAGTCATCCAATGAACCGTGGGACATCCTGGCCGAGGCACTCACCCTCCTCCCTGAAGTCAAACCCAAAGCCCGCTTCCAATGGCACGAAAGCGATACCCCGATGCCGCTTTTTGATCATGGGTGCGATGCGGCGATGAAGAGATCGACTGGAAATTTAAATCAGAAATTAGAAATGAGGAAGGAGGAATGAGAACCTGGTAATTGGTGTTGGAGGCGATAGGCGAGTGAGTTCGGGATTAAATTGAACAATTAATAATCAGATAGTTATGAAGGAATTTGGATCGATTAATGACATCCTCGATTTTGCGATGAACGAGGAGCAGCAGGCGGTGGAGTTTTACACCAGGCTTGCAGCACAGTCGAAAACATCAGACATGCGCCGGATCTTCGAGGAGTTTGCCAACGAAGAGATTGCCCACAAGGCGCGCCTGGCCACAATCCGTGAAGAGGGCACCTACAATACGCCGTTGGAAAAGATCGCCGACATGAAGATCGCCGACTATATGGTGAGTGTTCCGGTGACTCCGGATATGAGTTACCAGGATGCCCTGGTGGTGGCGATGAAGAAAGAGAAAGCGGCATTCAAACTTTACACTGCCCTCGCTGATCGCGCTCCCAATGCTGAAATGAGGAACCTTTTCCTCAGCCTGGCGCAGGAGGAATCGAAGCACAAACTGAGGTTTGAGCTTGAATATGATGAATATGTGCTGAGGGAAAATTAGCATTGCCTGATTTCCGTCAGAGACTCCTGTCAAGGATTTCCCAGTCAGGCAGTGCATTGATGCATTGTCTTCTTCGGGATCCAAATCTTTCATGGCTGAGGCCTGAAAAGATTTGATTTTGCGCCATACATGTGTATATTTGTATGAAGAAAACCCATTGCCAAAACCAAAAATCGCCACCCGGAATGAAAATTTTCAAACAAATCCTTCTGACACTGATCTTCATCGTGATCCTTGTATTCACCTTCCAGAACTTCAGCATGGTTCTTATAAAATTTCTGAACTGGAAGATAGAGATGCCTCTTTTTGTCTCCCTGGTGCTGTTTTACATCCTCGGTGGCATCTCGGGAGGCCTGCTGCTTTCCCTGATCAGGGAGGCCACCAGGCCCAAGAAGTCGGTGGATGGACTTCAAAAGGATGAGGAATGAACAGGCTCATTGCTGTCAGGAAACCAGAGGACATTCCTGAACAATACTGCGGAACCCCGCTGGGGATGCTCTTCAGGTACCATAACCTGGGTTATGAATACGATAAATATGATCGCGCGCAGATGCTTATCGGGATGTGCATGGACAACCGGAAGCACCTTCGCATCCCTGACAATTTTGCCTACATCATTCGCAGTGGAGGAGGCAATCTCAGGTACAGCGAGTTCAAGGTGTCGTATGCCATCGCGGTGGGAGAGATCGGGTACATTGCGCTCATCGGACACAACAACTGCGGCATGGTGAACCTGTATTCAAAGAAGGAACGTTTTATCGAAGGATTAACGAGCAAAGCAGGATGGGAAAAAGAGCAGGCGGAGGACCATTTCATGCATTTCGCCCCGATGTTCGAAATCGGCAATGAGATTGATTTCCTTCTCTCTGAAGCCCAGCGGCTCAGGACTCGGTATCCGGGCATCTGCATCGCCCCGATGTACTACCTCACCGATGACAATCTGTTGTACCTGATTTCGGAGGATATCTAACAATTCGGATTCCCAATGAGAATGACTACCTTCTGCATTTTGCTGCTGATCAACACATCCCTGGCAGCCCAGACCCCATTGAACCGAACCACCACCCTGGTTAACGGGTTTGACCAAAAGATCAAAGGTGATGATTTCCATTACCACTCATCGGTACCAGTGGCACGAGAGAGCTTGCTCATCCGCGCCACCGACGGGAAGTCATCGATGGAATGGGCAACATCACCGGTTCCTGTCAAAGTAACCACCGAACATATTACCTTCGGGTGGCTCGCCGGTATTGGTTCCTCCCCGGGTTTTGCCTCTTTCGGACTGGCGGTGAATGGCGTTCCGAAATTCACTTTTCATGCCGACGGCAGCGACCAATGGAACCTGAAGGCAGAAGACGGCAGCTCGCTCTGGTTCAGCAAAGATATGACCGATCAGCACGGCGACCGTTTTGGATTCATGTTTCTGACAATACCGGCCAAACTGCTGAGGGAAGGTGAAGCCGTAAAAATCAGGGTTACCGGGTCACGCGCCGGGAAGACCTCCTGGTATATGACTTTCAGATTTCCATTAACAAGCGGGGTCAATGTCAAAGCGCTCCCGGCGATCACCAATGACCCGGGTAATCCTCAGCAACTGGGCGTTGCGGGGATTCTCCATTTCGGGCCACCGGCCAAAGCCAGGATCTATCTCGATGAAAAGCTGATCAAATCCGTCAATCTCTCCTTCGGATACAATTATGTCAGGGTACAACTGCCCGTTGTGACGGAAAAACGCATAGCAACCTATCGCCTGGAGATCTGCAGTGAGGAATGGAGAGGGGAGCTTGAGCTGAACCCCGTCAGGCAGTGGCGTGTGAATTTCGTCCAGCATTCCCATACCGATATCGGGTACACCAGGCCACAGACGGAAATCCTCTCTGAGCACCTCAGGTTCATCGACTATGCACTCGACTTCTGCGATATCACGGATGGTTATCCAGATGAAGCAAAATTCCGGTGGACGTGCGAATCATCGTGGGCCGTGGATGAATACCTGAAGATCCGGCCGGCCGGACAGATTGAGCGACTGAAAGCCCGTGTTGCCGAAGGGCGGATAGAAATCACCGGGATGTACCTCAATTTTGATGAATTGCCGGATGAACAGACCCTGACAGCTTCGCTGCAGCCACTTGGCCGCATCAGGGACGCCGGGCTGGAGGTAACGACTGCCATGCAGAATGATGTGAACGGCATCGGCTGGAGCCTCTGCGATTACTTCAGTGAACTGGGGGTGAAGTACCTGAACATGGGAACCCATGGTCACAGGGCACTGATCTGTTTCGACAAACCGACCCTGTTCTGGTGGGAATCACCTTCCGGCAACAGGATGCTGGCTTACAGGGGTGAACATTACATGATCGGGAATACCCGGTTCAAAATCCATGGCGGTGACTTTGATATCTTTGAGGATGAACTACTCACCTACCTCACCGACCTTGAAGCCACAGGATACCGTTACGATGTCATTTCCATCCAGCATTCCGGGTACATCACCGACAACTCACCCCCCTCCATGATGGCTTGTGAGATGATACGCAGGTGGAACGAAAAATATACCTGGCCGAAGCTGAGGACTGCATCAGCCACCGAATTCTTTGCTGAGATTGAGGAGCGGTATGGCGACACCCTCCCGGTGATCCGTGGGGCATGGCCCGACTGGTGGACGGATGGGTTTGGGGCTTCAGCCCGCGAGGTTACTGCAGTCAGGCAGGCACAGGGCGATCTGATCGCCAATACTGCCGGGCTGACCATGGCAGCGCTGCAGGGAGCAACACTCCCGGCAGGTTTCGCCCAAAGAATTGATGCAGCCAATGAGGCGCTGATCTTCTATACCGAACACACGGTTGGTTACCATGCCAGCATCAGGGAGCCCTTCCACAGATACACCATGGAGCAGAGATCCATGAAAGAGTCGTATGCATGGGAAGCTGCACGCCGCTCCAGGATGCTCGGTGAAGAGGCCCTTGGCCTGCTCCAGGGATTCACCTCACGTGAGCAGAAACCATCGCTGCTTGTCTACAACCCGCTGAACCATGAAAGGAGCGGCCTCCTCAAGATTTATATCGATCATCAGATCATCCCCAGATACACCGCATTTGCCATTACAGATATCAACGGAAAAGAATTGAAGGCACAACCATTTGAATACCATTCAGATGGCACCTACTGGATGATCTGGGCCGACAACATCCCGCCATTTGGATTCAAGAAGTTCATCATCAACATCAAAAAGGAAGAAAATTACCTGCCGCCTGTCACACAGGAGCAGGAGAGAACCATCATGGAAAACAACTGGTACAGGCTCATCTTCAATCCTGAGAAAGGAACCATCATCAGCATCCTGGATAAGGAATTGTCGCTGGAACTGGTGGATCAGCTTGCAGAGTGGGGATTCGGGCAGTTTATTTATGAAACCCCTGATAACCGCGAACAGCTCGAATCTTTCCGACTGGATCATTATCGGAGGGAAGTTCCTGAAAACATAACCTTCGAAGGCTATGAAGAGGGTGCCGTCTGGAACTCAGTCAGGTTCAAAGGGAGTACCAGGGCCGCCATGCCGGAAAATGGTTATGGGGTTGAAATCAGGTTGTACAATACGGTGAAGCAGATTGAATTTGTGTACCATCTTGACAAACGGTTAAATACTGATCCTGAAGGGATTTATATAGCCTTTCCTGTGAAGCTGGAAGGTGGTGAAATCCGATTTGACGTACAGGGGGGAGAGATCAGGGCTGGTGTTGATCAGATCCCGGGCTCTTCAAACGATTGGAATACAGTCCAAAGCTATGCAAGAGTTAACGGTGCAAAGGGGCAGGTCGTGATCAGCTCAGCAGATGCCCCGTTGATGCAGTTTGGCGGGATCAACACCGGACGGTACGAGGCGGGCGCCATGCCGGCAACCACCCATCTTTTCGGATGGCCCATGAATAACTACTGGACAACCAACTTCAATGCTGATCAGCATGGCGGGCATGCATGGAGGTACTCTCTTACCAGTCAGGCAAACACATCACAGGGTGCAGCAAGCTGGTTCGGGTGGGGCAATCGCATCCCGTTTACCGGGAGGGTACTCCCGGGAGGAGGCCCCGGCGACCAGAGGCATCAGGCATC
>JAWOGX010000128.1:0-4222 GCA_046496455.1 Bacteroidales bacterium
GTCCTATACCCCGGTCTCTTCCCCTTTGCTGAAGCGTTACCTTGAATCCATCACCTATGCGGATATCAAAGGGTTCAAGGGCGACCAGACCGCAGAACCCCTGAATGTGATCCGCGACTACGTGAAGGGGATCAACAGGAATTGTCATTAGGCTGAGAATTTTTGTAGATTTGCAAGCTGTGTTGATGAAACAGAGCCTCAAGAGGTTGTTGTTTCTATTGTTTCAGTGCAGGGAATGCTATGATCAGGGTTTATCCATCAACATAACTTGACAATATGAAGATTGCAGTGGTAGGTGTAGGCTATGTGGGACTTGTTACCGGAGCCTGTTTTGCGGAAGTCGGGATAGATGTGGTTTGCATCGATATCGACAGGGAGAAGGTTGAAAAACTGAAAAAGGGCATCATCCCAATCTACGAGCCCGGTCTGGACAAGATTGTCAGAAGCAATTTCGAAAAGGGGCGTTTAACCTTCAGCACCGAGCTGGCACCAAACCTTCACGGTTGTGAGGTGGTATTCAGTGCCGTGGGTACGCCACCTGACGAAGACGGCAGTGCTGACCTCAGTTATGTACTGGATGTGGCAAGGGAAGTTGGAGAAGCCATGGAAGCATATGTGCTGGTAGTAACCAAAAGCACCGTACCCGTTGGAACAGCAGCCAGGGTCAAGGATGCGATAGCAGGAACACTGAAAAAACGTGGCGTTGATATTCCCTTTGATGTAGCCTCCAATCCTGAATTCCTGAAAGAAGGGGATGCTGTGCACGACTTCCTGAAGCCAGACAGGATCGTGGTGGGCACCGAATCGGCACGTGCAAGGGAACTGATGGAGAGGCTCTACAAACCTTTTACAGAAAACGGTCATCCCGTTATCTTCATGGATGTTCCATCTGCCGAAATGACCAAATACGCCGCCAACGCCATGCTGGCCACCAAGATCAGCTTTATGAACGATATTGCCAACCTTTGCGAAATCCTGGGTGCAGACATCAACCTGGTGCGGGAAGGAATCGGCAGCGATTCACGCATCGGTCCGAAGTTTATCAATGCCGGGATTGGATATGGTGGTTCGTGTTTCCCGAAAGATGTGAAAGCACTGATCAGAACTGCTGCAGAAAATAAATATGAACTGAAAATTTTAAAGGCTGTTGAAGCGGTTAACGAAACCCAAAAAGGGGTGATGTTTGAAAAGATCCGGAAATATTATGGTGAAAGCCTCCGCGGTCGAACCATCGCCATGTGGGGACTTGCCTTCAAACCGGAAACCGATGATATGCGCGAAGCGCCCTCTTTGGTTCTTATAGAAAAGCTGCTTGAAGCCGGATGTACCATAAAGGCCTATGACCCTGTTGCACATCAGGAAGCCGGGCGAAGGCTGAAAGGTGCCATTACCCTCGTCGGGGACCCCTACGAAGCGCTTGAAAGTGCTGATTGTCTTCTGCTCGTTACAGAATGGAAGGAGTTTCGCATCCCCAAATTTGAGCAGATCAAATCCGCACTCAAAGAACCTGTCATTTTTGACGGAAGGAATATTTACAATAAGGAAGAGATGAAAGAACGGGGATTTAAGTATTTCTGCATTGGGATCAAAACGGAACAATCTTAACCCCCGAAGAAATTCATCGTATGGCAACCATCATTATCACCGGGAGTAAAGGGCAGCTTGGAAGAGCCATCGCCAATGCAGCTGCAACGGACTATCCGGGTCACAAGCTGATACTGACCGATGTTGATGAGCTTGATATCCGTGATGCCGATGCGGTTGACACATTCCTGAAAGTCAATCCTGCAGATTTTTTGGTGAACTGTGCTGCCTATACCGCTGTTGACCAGGCAGAAGACGAGCCTGAGGCAGCTCATGCGCTGAATGTTTTGGGTGTCGCCAATCTTGCCATCTCCTGCAACCGTTATAACACAGGTCTTATCCATATTTCCACAGACTATATTTTCGATGGAGCCTCTCCCCACCCCTACTTTGAATCGCACACAGCCAACCCCGTTTCTGTCTATGGGAAGTCAAAATACGAGGGAGAAATCTCAATCATGTATCACTTGAAAAAAGCAATCATCATCCGCACTTCATGGCTTTATTACCACGGGGGTAAGAATTTCATCAGCACAATACTTCACAAAGCCCGGGAAACCGGTCATTTGCGTGTCGTCTTTGATCAGGTGGGCTCACCCACCTACGCCCTTGACCTGGCCAGAATAATCCTGAAGATTGCCGGGATGCCTCAACCAAACAATGGTGTGGTTGTTTATCATTATGCCAACCGGGGGTTAGCTTCCTGGTACGACTTTGCGAAAGCCATCACAGCACTGGCAGGCATAAGCTGCAAAATTGACCCTTGTGCAACCTCTGAACTCAGGCAGAAAGCCATAAGGCCCTCTTTCAGTGTGTTGAACTGCAGTAAAATTGCTACTGAACTTGAAAGTGAAATCCCTCACTGGATGGATTCCCTCAAGAGTTACCTTGAAAAAGAAAATGGTGATAATAAAAACTAAAAAGAGATGAATTCGAACATGATTGATCCCGCCATCCTGGAAAGAGCCAAACGCTGGACCCATGAACCGTTTGATTCCGTGACTCGTTCGGCAGTGCAAAAGATGCTTGATCAATCCGGGGAAGAACTGGTGGATTCATTCTACCAGGATCTGGAATTCGGAACGGGGGGGATGCGCGGCATTATGGGTCCGGGAACCAACAGGATGAACCGTTACACCATCGGGATGTCGACCCAGGGGCTGGCCAACTACCTGAAAAAGACGTTCCCCGGTGAAGCGGTGAAAGTTGCCATTGCCTATGATTGTCGCCACAACTCACCCGAATTTGCCCGGATTTGTGCAGACGTTCTCACAGGCAATGGTTTCAGGGTGTTCCTTTTTGAAAGCCTCAGGCCAACTCCGGAACTCTCATTCGCTATCAGGCATTACGGCTGCACCAGTGGGATCATGATTACCGCCTCCCACAACCCGAAAGAGTATAACGGGTTTAAAGTATATTGGAATGACGGGGCCCAGCTGGTTCCACCACACGACCTGAATGTTGTGGAAGAGGCCAGGAAAATAAAGGACATCAATGAGGTTGCATGGAAAGGTGAACCCTCTGCGATCACCATCCTGGGTAAAGAGACCGATGATATATATATCGGCAAGGTATGCAGCCTTAGCCTCATTGAAAGTGAGACCATCAATGCGCACGGCGACCTCCCGCTGGTCTATTCACCCCTGCACGGGACAGGCACCCGGATCGTTCCGGAAGCTTTGCAGGCATTCGGGTTGTCAAATGTTTTTTCAGTGGCGGCACAATCCATCCCCGACGGAAATTTCCCCACGGTGATCTCCCCCAACCCCGAAGAGGGCGAAGCCCTTACCATGGCCATTTCCCTGGCAAAGGAAAAGGGGGCTGAACTCGTTCTGGCTACTGATCCCGATGCCGACAGGGTCGGCATTGCCGTGAAAAATGATGCCGGGGAATTTATCCTGATGAATGGCAATGAAACCGCTGTCCTCATCATTTATTACCTGCTGGAACAATGGAAGCGCAAGGGAAAAATAGATGGAAAACAGTACATTGTGAAAACCATCGTGACCTCATACCTCCTGGATAAAATTGCAGATGCCTATGGTGTTGAATGTTTCAACGTCCTTACCGGATTCAAGTACATCGCCGAGGTTATGCGTGACCTGGAAGGGGTCAAAGAGTATATTGCTGGTGGCGAAGAGAGTTACGGACTTTTAATTGGTGACTTTGTGCGTGACAAAGATGCTGTCAGCGCCTGTTGCATCATTGCCGAGGCTGCCATTTGGGCAAAAAGCCGTTCCATGACACTCTTCCAGCTTCTTCAGCATATTCATGCCGAATACGGCCTTTATCGGGAACACCTGATCTCCGTTACGAAAAAAGGAAAAAAGGGAGCCGATGAGATCCGGGAAATGATGGAGATGTTCAGGAATAACCCACCGAACAGCATCTGTAATATTGATGTGCAGGAAATCAGGGACTTCAAGACACAAACCATCTCCGTCGTGGCAGATGGAACCACCAGACCTACCGGATTGGTCTCATCGAATGTTATCCAGCTTCAACTCAAGGACAATACGTTGATCACCATGCGGCCTTCAGGTACCGAACCCAAGATTAAATTCTATTTCAGCACCCACCATCCCTGGAACCCATCCACAGAATCATGGGAAACGGCTGACCAAAACCTTCGGAATAA
>JAWOGX010000181.1:0-9430 GCA_046496455.1 Bacteroidales bacterium
TCCCCAACAGTTTCAACTTCAACAAACACGATATCGCCCAACTCTCCCTGGGCATATTCAGTGATACCGGCAACGGCAAAATCCCCTTCGAGACGAATCCACTCGTGGTCGCTGGTGTACTTAAGGTTTTCAGGTATATTCATGATGATTTATGTTTTTATGACCGGTCAAAATTAGGATAATTTATTCTCCGAAACAAAAATTCTTTAGGCAGAAAAGAGTGCCGCAGGTTACCCGGAGAAACTGTTTTCAGTAAACCACCAGCTTAAACCCTACGCCATGTACATTGACGATATTGACATTGGGATCAGCCTTTAAGTACTTCCGGATTTTTGTTATGTAAACATCCATACTTCTGGCGTTGAAATAACTGTCATCCTGCCAGATGGTTTTGAGGGCTTCTGTCCGCTCCAGGACGGCGTTTGGCTTTTCGCACAACATTTTCAGAAGCAGGGCTTCCTTGGAGGTGAGCTTTACCTCCCCCTCCGGGGTCTCGAGGATTTGACGGGGGAAATTCAGTTTAAGCCTGCCGATTTCAAAAACATCGTTCATACGTGATATGCCGGTGGAAGAGAGTTCAATCCTCCGGAGGATGGCCTGGATCCTTGCCAGCAGTTCATCCATGCTGAACGGTTTGGTCAGGTAATCATCAGCCCCGACGCTGAAGCCTTTCAGGATATCCTGCTGCATTGATTTGGCAGTGAGAAAAAGTATCGGTATCTCCCGGTTGATTCGCCTGATATCCTGAGTCAGGGAAAAACCATCCTTCAAAGGCATCATCACATCAACAATGCAAAAGTTGAACTCCTGATGGTTGAATGCTTCCCAGGCCTCTTTTCCGTTCACACACAATATTGTAGGGAAACCTTTCGCTTCCAGGTATGATTTTAGGATTGTTCCGAGGTTCTGATCATCTTCGGCCAGCAGCACTTTTATTTTCTGACTCATGGTTGATATATTGTTTAGTGTAGGATTTACTGCCTGTTTAACGGTTGCCTGGGCATGGTTATGACGAAGGTACTCCCTTTATTTGGTTCGCTCTCTACCCTTATCGTCCCTTCATGCCGTTCCACAATGTATTTCACATAGCTCAGACCCAACCCGAAACCTTTGACATTATGCACGTTACCGGTTGGTACCCGGTAAAGTTTTTCAAATATTCTTTTCTGATTTGCCTTGGAGATGCCGACTCCCTTATCCTGAATCGAAATGGTGACAGAGTCCCGGGTATCCCTGGTGAGTATTTCAATTTCCAGGCGGTTACCTGAGTATTTTATGGCATTGTCAACAAGATTCGATACCATATTGTAGAGGTGGCTCCTGTCGCCACGGATAGCGGGGTCGGCGGCAAGCAGTTTGGTTGTAATGACTCCGGATTGCTGTTGAACAGCATGTTGGTATTTTTCGATAATTTGCCCGACAAGCTGATGGATACTGACAGTTTCGAAATAGAGGTAAAGGTGCCCTTTATCGATGACGGCTGTTTGCAGGATCTGTTCAGCCAGCTTCCCCAGTCTTCGGTTCTCCTCGTCGATGATTTTCAGGTAGTTTTCGACGGCCGACGGGCTTTTATCTATGTCCTGATCACGCAAAGCTTCGCAAGCCAGTGAGATGGTGGAAACCGGAGTCTTGAATTCATGGGTCATGTTGTTGATGAAGTCATTCTTCATTTCACCCAGCTTCTTTTGTCTGTATATGCTCCGGGTGATGAAATAGAATGACCAGATGAGCACCAGTGTAAGAAAAACTGATAGTATCAGGACCCATCCCAGCCTGGAAAAGAGGTAGTGTTTTTCATCCGGGAAGTACAGGATAAGGTATGCGGGTTTGGAGAGGTTAAAGTTTGGGAACAGGTTAAACACAAAACCGGATTCGAGGAGAAGTTGCTGGTATAACACTGTATCGCAGAAAAACAGATCGCTGGTAAACGGGAAATAGACGCCGAAAACAAAGTCCAGTTTCAGTCCGCTTCGTTCAAGTTCTTCCCGGATGACAGCAGCGATTTCTGCAGAGTCCAGGAATCGGTCAGGGGGTGTATCCATTCGCTGTTCAGCAAAGCCCTCCATCAGATCTTCCAGGTGGCTCCTGGTTCGGGTAAAATCGGTCTGCTGGTCAAGTCTTCTGCTGATCATTGCGATGATGGAATCATTCTCAAGGGCTGCCGGCAGTGGGCCCTGCCTTTCTGTCCAGCCATCGTTTGCCGGATCCGGAGGCAATGATCCGGGGTCTGAATCTTTAATTAACAACGATGTGTCGAGGATTTGCGCAATGATTTCCTGATAGTTGTCCTGAAGGTTACGGGAAGCTGCGGCCCCGTTATCCACCGGTTGTTCTGCCTGCGGTTCAGGAACCAATACCCGGGAAGTATCGCTCAGTATCGTGTTGCCAGGGGATGAACCCCCTGACTTGTGATAACGTTCCTTCTCCGATAACAGGGCATTCTGTTCAATGCGGAGAACAGCCCCGGTGACAGCCTGATTAACCGTTTGCCTGAAATGATTCTCCTTGATTCTGATCGCATCGTAGATCCAGTATGCCTGGATCGCCATGAGCCCGGCGATACTGAACAGACTGAATACAATCAACAATCTCAACCGCCACTCCTTCATGTATTATAAATTGGTACCTGCATGATCCATGATTTGCATATTTGCAAAGGTAGCCATGTCGTAAATGCAATTTTATCAATCCTTAACAAATTTTAACGTTTATTAATGGCTTTTAACACCCTGTTTTTTGTCTTGAAAGTAACTTTGACCCGGATAAAAAAAACTGAACAATGAAAGGGATTCTTTGGATCATCATCGCAGGCACCTTATCGCTGGGGCAATATGCTTCAGCACAGCAGGATACCCTCCGGCGCGGCTCCATGCATCTCAAATCCATCCGGATTATCGGCAATGACACCATCGTTGATGAACGGCACATTGACCTGGATGGAAATCAGCGCGATGCCAGTATATTTTTCCGTTTTGGCGATGGTTTCGACACCCTGATCCAGGGAGAGGAGTGGTTCAGGTTTGATGAGGATACCGATTCCTTGTTTAAGGGATTTTTCCGGTCACCGTTCAACCTCAGTTTTCCTGGTATGGACACCAGCATGATGAACCCCCGCTACGGGATGCCGGAACAGTGGTTGCGCAATTTCCCCGACATGAATATGCACCATTTCAGGGAAATCAATCCGGAAACTTTCCAGATGCCTGATCAACGTCGGTGGGGTGGTTATATACCAATGAAACAGCCTTCCTTTTCAGTGGAGGATGTGGCCATTTATCCGAAAAAAAACAGTGTAAAGAATTTTCACATTAAACCTTTACCCGGAACATCTGTCCTACTCGTTGAAGCAGATCTGGACAATAAAAAGAGTGTGTATACCGTTTATGATCAGTTAGGAAGAACAATTCACCAGGAGAAAATCGGTCGGATGGAGGGGGATTTCAGGAGGGTTTTGGACATGGCCGAGTTAAAAACTGGCACATATTTTGTTGAAATTAAAAATGGTAAAAGCACAAAGAAAAAACGACTTACTATTCGGTAACTCTTTTATCAGACTTGTAAAATCGTTTCTTAAGTGAATTTTGGTTATGGTTTTTATGCGGGAGAGGCCGGGAGGTCTCTCTTTTTTTTTGCTGATGATTCATGCAGAGATGAACTGTTGCAGGAACCGGAGGTCGTTTTCGAAGAAGAGCCTGATGTCTTTGACCTGGTATTTGAGCATGGCCACCCTTTCGATCCCCATTCCAAAGGCAAATCCCGAGTAGGTTTCAGGATCGATATTGCAGTTTGTGAGCACATTGGGGTCTACCATACCACATCCCATGATTTCCAGCCAACCGGTATATTTGCAGATATTGCACCCTTTTCCTTTGCAGATATTGCAGGAGACATCCATTTCAGCGGAAGGTTCTGTGAACGGGAAATAGGAGGGTCTGAGGCGGATTTGGGTATCCGGGCCAAACATTTCGCGGGCGAAAAAGTAGAGGTCGTGTTTCAGGTCGGCGAAGGAGACCCCTTTGTCGATATACAGGCCTTCGACCTGGTGAAAGAGGCAGTGGGCCCTGGCAGAGATGGCTTCATTTCTGAACACCCTTCCCGGTGAGATGGTTCTGATGGGTGGGGTGCTGCTTTCCATGACCCTGACCTGTACTGATGAGGTGTGCGTTCTCAGGGCGATATCGGGGTTCATGGCGATGAAGAAGGTATCCTGCATTTCCCTGGCGGGATGTTCCGGCGGGAAATTGAGGGCGGAAAAGTTATGCCAGTCGTCTTCGATTTCGGGGCCGACGGAGACGGTGTAGCCAAGGCGTTCGAAGATATGGGAGATCTGTTCCCTGACGATGGAGAGGGGGTGCCTTGTCCCGGCGGGTCTGAGGCTGACGGGTCGTGTCAGGTCATCATGGGTAACCTGATGGGCTGCGCTGCCCTGTTCAAGTTCTTCTTTGGCCCGGGAGAACCGCTCCTGTGCAAGGCTTTTGAGATCATTGATCATCTGTCCCAGTTCCTTTTTCTCTTCCGGGGGAACATTGCGGAAAGCGTCAAAGAGGTCGGTGATGACCCCTTTTTTGCTGAGGTATTTCAGGCGAAACTGCTCGAGGGTGTCAGCACCGATGAGGTTTTCCGCCTCTATGGCTTCCCTGATTTCCTGTATCTTTTGCTTCATCCAGGGGGGTTCTCTCTGGGTTATTTGGCAGGGGTATAATCCCTGATGACTTCCATTTTCATGCTTATGTCTTTTACAGGTCTGTCGCCTGCACCGGTCTGCACAGAGGCTATGGCATCAATTACCGCGAGACCTTCGGTCACCTCGCCATATACGGTATAGGCACCATCGAGGTGAGGGGTTCCGCCAACGGTGGAGTACAGCTCTTTCTGCTTTTCGGTGAACCGGATGCCAAATCTTTGTTCCATACCGTTGAGTTCAGAAAGGGGGTAAACTTTTCCCTGGACCAGGTAAAACTGGCTGCCGCTGGAAGCTTTGGCAGGATTCACTGCGTCACCGGTGCGTGCTGCAGCGAGAGCTCCTTTTTTGTGGAAGATATCGGATTTGATCTCAGCGGGAACGGTATAACCCGGGCCACCCTGCCCCAGCATCACTCCGGGGGCAGCTTTTTTGGATTCCGGGTCACCGCCCTGAATCATAAAATCCTTGATAACCCTATGGAACAGAAGGCTGTCGTAATACCCCTGTTTCACGAGCTTCAGGAAATTGTCCCGGTGAAGGGGAGTGGCGTTGTAAAGCCTGATGGTCATACTGCCATAACTGGTAGTCACCTTTACCAGGGCCTCTGTGGTGTCATCTGAAGGAGCCGGGGCGGGCATTTCATTTTCAGTAACGTTGACTGCTGCGGTTTCTTCCGCTGGATTCTGGGCATTGCCGCATCCGTAAAAGCCAACAAGGAACAATAAAGCTAAGAGGTTGGTCAACACTTTCATGGTTGGAACGGTTTAATGATTAAGAAAGGGCAAAATTAAGATTTTTTTCCGGGATGATTTTTTCTGTTAAAGCATTGCCGGCAGAGCGGCTCATAACGGTCCATTTCACCCAGCAGCACTTTCTGTTTTTCATCTGATTTCCTGTAAGAATATTGGGCAAGGTTTCCGCATCCGATGCACACTGCATGCACCTTGGTGACATTTTCGGCCACGGCCAGCAGGGCCGGTATGGGTCCAAACGGGTTACCAAGAAAATCCATGTCCAGACCGGCCACGATGACCCGGATACCCCGGTTGGCCAGGGTGTTGCACACGTTTACCAGTTCATCATCAAAAAATTGTGCTTCATCGATTCCTACCACTGCGGCATCCTGTAACATCAGGAGGATCTGGGAGGCTGATTTCACGGGTGTGGACACGATCGACCGGGCATCGTGGGAGACGATGTGGGAATCATGGAATCTTGCATCAACGGCAGGTTTGAAGAGCTCTACCTTTTGCCTGGCAATCTGGGCCCTTCTCATCCTTCGGATCAGTTCTTCGGTCTTGCCCGAGAACATCGATCCGCATATCACCTCAATGCTTCCCCGCTGCAAACCGTTTTCAATATGCTGGTCGAATGGCATCATAACTCATCTTTTCCCTCTCAAACATAAATATAAACCGTACCGGTTTTCCAAAGTTTTCAAATATCTCTATGCTGAATACTATTCTGATGTTCTGAGGGTTTATGTATTTTTGCCAAAGATAAAACAAAACTACAGGTAACCCGGGGCACAAAAGTACCATGAAAAAGTGTTGCCACGGCAGTCTGGAAATATCAAAAATAAAACGCAGCTGACATGCAGATGGATAAGTTTTCAGAAGAGGTCTACCGGCTGATCGAAAAGATCGTGACGAGGACAGAGAGGATTAACAGTTACGAGGGGAGGATTCCCGCCATTGAGCTTGACCTGGCGCTGGAAGATATCAGGCGGTTGTACGATTGCTTTTTGGTGGCGGGACCGATTGCCTCCATGCCGGTAGCGCCGGTGGCATCAACGGAGTTGGCCGGGGAAGCCGAAAATCCGGATGTGCATACTGTTGCTGAAATCAGCCATCAGGAACCGGCCGGTCAGGAGGTGTCTGTCCCTGCAGAAGAAGGGGCGGCAGATGCTGTTTCCGGGGAACAGGTTCAGGCAGTGCCACTTAAGACAGATCCTGTAACAGAGGTAACACCGGCACCTGAGAAGGTGCAAAAAGGGCGTGCTGACCGGAGGGAGGAAGAAACTGAAAAACCGGAAGCGAAGCAAATTCTTGCCGAGAAGCTGACCAGGGGGGACATGCGATCTGTGAATGACCTGATTGCGGCCAGGAAAACCGATGTGAGCATATCGGCAAGGCTTCAGCATAATCCGATCAGCAGCCTGAAGAGCGCTATCGGAATCAATGAGAAGTTCATTTTTGTGTACGAATTATTTGGAGGGAACAGCCAGGAGTATGCCCGGACCATTGATCAGCTGAACAGCATGCCGGGCCGGGGTGAGGCGATAGAGCTGATGGAAGCCTTGCGGAGGGAGTACCACTGGGATCTGGAAAACATGGCATTCCAGAAGCTGGTTGATATGGTATCCCGGCGGTACAGTTAAGAAACATGGCAGTTCCTGCCGAAAAAAAATCAGCATAAATGCACCAAATACTGAAAAGATGAAGCGTACCTTGCCGTTTTTATTTTTTATTATCCTGATATTCAATAATCATGGCTACTCCCAGGACCTTGAATATGCAAAGCGGCTGGTGCACATACTAGCGTCGGATTCGATGGAAGGAAGGGGCTACCAGGGGGATGCGGACCTGAAGGCAGCCACGCTGATCAGGGATGAATTTGAGCGGCTTGGTTTAAAGCCATTCAGAAAGGATTATTTTCAGCCTGTTTTTATATCCATAAACAGCATTGTGGGGCCTACCCATTGTGAGGTGGACGGAAAAGTGCTGGAGCCGGGAGTGGATTATTTTATCTCTGCCAGGTCTGTCGGGACGAAGAGCACCTACAGTCTGGTATGGCTGGATCATTCCACGGCGGTAAGCAAAAAGAAGCTGAAGCGGTTTTTAAGGCAGGACCTGAGTAGGAGCCTGGTGGTGATTTCGCCGGAAGTGGCTGCTGACAAGGATCTGGCCGCTTTACGGACCAATCTTTACAGGGGGGGTGGCACCAAAGACGTTTACCATTCCAATCTTGCCGGGATCGTACAATTGTCGGCGAAGCCGGGTTGGCACATTTCCGACGCTGCCATCCAGACGCAATACCTGGTGCTACAGGTGCGTGATTCTTGCCTGCAACCGGGAAGCAGGCATCTGACACTCATTTTCCGCAACAGCTTTGAAAGCGAGTATGTGAGCCACAATGTGATCGGTTACGTGCCGGGCACCCGTGAGCCTGACAAGTTTGTGGTTTTCACGGCCCACTATGATCATCTGGGCAAGATGGGAGAGGTTATCCTTCCCGGGGCCAATGACAATGCGAGCGGAACGGCGATGATCCTGGACCTGGCGCGGCACTATGCAGCGAATCCGGCGCCCTGGTCGGTGGCATTTATGGCATTCACGGCAGAGGAGAGGGGCCTGGTAGGCTCCATACAATATACGAATAAGCCGTTGTTTCCGCTGAAACAGATTGATGTGTTGTTCAATCTCGACATGGTGGGTTCGGGGAGTGACGGAATCACTGTGGTCAACGGGTCGGTGTATAAGCGCGACTTCGACATTCTTGACAGCATCAACCGTGCGGAGGGGTTCCTGAAGCAGGTCAAAATCCGCGGGGAGAGTTCCAACAGTGATCACGCCCCATTCCACTGGAAGGGGGTGAAGTCGTTCTTCATTTACACGATGGGGGATGAGTTCAGGGAGTATCATAACGTCTATGACCGGCCGGAGGGGTTGCCTTTCACGGCCTATAACGAGCTGTTCAGGTTGCTGACGAAGTATTCGGCGACTATTATGGAGTGAGGCAATATGGGAAAGATCGTAATTGTACCGACACCGCTGGGCAACCTTGAGGATATCACTTTAAGGGCGTTGCGGGTTTTGAAGGAGAGTGATCTCATCCTGGCGGAGGATACCCGGAAGAGTGGAATCTTGCTGAAACATTACGGGATATCGGTGAAGGTGACAGCCTATCATCAGCATAATGAACATACCAGGACGGCAGCCTTGCTGGACCAGATGGGGGAAGACGATGTTTATGCCCTGGTAACCGATGCCGGCACACCGGGGATTTCTGACCCTGGATTTATGCTGGTCCGGGAAGCAATCGGGCGCGGGATTGAAGTGGAGTGCCTTCCCGGGGCAGTGGCTTTTATCCCTGCGTTGGTGGGATCAGGGTTGCCGTGCGACAGGTTTCATTTCGAAGGATTTCTCCCCCATAAAAAGGGGAGGATGACGAGGATCGCAGCCCTGGCCGATTACCCGTTCACTGTTGTTTTTTACGAGTCGCCTCACAGGCTGGTGAAGACGCTGCAGCAGTTGGGGGAGGGCTTCGGTCCGGACAGGCAGGCGGTAGTTGCACGAGAGCTCACAAAGATCCACGAAGAGTTCACCAGGGGCACACTGCAAGATCTGGCTTATGATTACGGGTCCCGTGAGGTGAAAGGGGAGATCGTGATCATTGTAGCGGGAAAAGCGTAAATTTGCGGGCTACAAAAAATCAGGACAACAGCATGAAAAGAATCAAGATCAATACATTGCTCAAGGAGGGCAAACCCGGAGAGGATGCGGTGATAGGGGGTTGGGTACGCACCAAACGGATCAGCAAGAATGTGGCATTCATAGCCATGAATGACGGTTCTACACTCCGCAACATACAGGTGGTCGTTAATCCTGAGCGGGTGCCATTTGAATTGCTGGATGACATCCATACGGGGGCATCGCTGCGGGTTCAGGGGCTGGTAACCGTATCGCCGGGTGCAGGGCAGGATATTGAGCTCGAGGCCGTGGGCATTGAGGTGCTGGGCAAGGC
>JAWOGX010000283.1:0-7452 GCA_046496455.1 Bacteroidales bacterium
CGAAGGCTATGCCGCCTGGCAGCGCGCCGTCGATTTTGTGCGGGACTGGGGGAATAAAGGCAAAGTTTAAAAGGCAAAAGGCAAAAGGCAAAAGGCAAAAGGCAAAAGGCAAAAGGCAAAAGGCAAAAGGCAAAAGGCGAAAGGCAAAAGGCAAAAGGTAAAAGGCAAAAGGCAAAAGGCAAAAGGCGAAAGGTAAAAGGCGAAAGTATTGCGCCATGGATACCCAAAATCTGTGTTGATCTGTGTGATCGGTGGTATATGAAACTTTGGCATTTAGATGTTTAGACGTTTTTTTTTCAACACAGATTACCCAGATTAACACGGATTCTGGCGCCTGGCGCTTTAAACTACGCAAGACTCTGTTTAAACTCCATTCACTCTGTGGTTAACGAAGTTGGGGAAGTTGAGTTGTTTAACATTACCTTTGACCCACTTTTTCCAAAACCACTCATCATTAACAATTAACCATTAACAATTAACCATTAACTCATAGCCATGCTTTCTCCCAAAGACATACTATACGAAGACAACCACCTGATTATCATCAATAAAAAAACATCCCAGATCGTTCAGGGCGATGAAACCGGTGATAAACCGCTGAGCGACATGGTGAAGGAATACATCAAAAAGAAATACAAAAAGCCGGGCGATGTGTTTCTGGGAGTGACCCACAGGTTGGATCGCCCGGTGAGTGGTGCGGTGATGTTTGCCCGCACCAGCAAAGCCTTGACAAGGCTTAACGAAATGTTGAAAGAGCGCTCCATCACGAAGGTATACTGGGCAATCGTGAAGCAGCGGCCACCCATTGAAGAGGGGAAACTGGTTCATTATCTGCGGAAGGATACAGAAAAGAAGAGGAGCTGGGCATCGGATCATCCTACAAAGGAGGGAAAACGGGCGGAACTTGACTATATGCTGATCAATCAGAGCGATCATTACAGTCTGCTTGAGATACGGCTTCACACAGGTCGTCACCATCAGATCAGGGCACAGCTTGCGAAGATAGGCTCACCCATCAAAGGGGATGTGAAATACGGGTATGACCGCGCCAACACCGACCGTTCGATCCATCTGCATGCCAGGATGCTGGAATTCATCCACCCTGTAAGCAAAGAGATCATCCAGGTTATGGCTCCACCACCGGATGAAACACTCTGGAACTATTTCTATGCACTTATTGGATAATTGATCTAACCAGTGTTTTCGGGAACATCAGGCACCAAAATAATTAGTAATTAGAAATTAGAAATTAGTAATTGATTTTGAGTGAGTTAAATGAGTTAATTAGCTAATTAAGTTTCAGCACCACGCCAAGGCGTGGCCTCCGCTAACGCTCCGGCATCAGCACATCATCACATCATCACATCAATCAGTACTGCTCCCGCTCATTCGGGAAATCGAGCCTTTTCACATCGTTGATATACGCCTGTACCGAGCCTGTGATTTCCGCAAACAGGTTATGATACCGGCGAAGGAATCTCGGGGAGAATTCCTGATTGATACCAAGCATATCATGGATGACAAGCACCTGGCCATCGACCTTTGGTCCTGCGCCGATTCCGATGAGTGGAATACGGAGTTCAGCACTAACCTGTGCAGCAAGTTTTGCCGGGATTTTCTCCAAAACGACCGCAAAACAGCCAGCGTCTTCAAGCTTATGGGCATCAGCCAAAAGCCTTTCGGCCTCGTCTTTCTGCGTTGCCCTGACCACGTATGTGCCAAACTTATGAATCGATTGCGGCGTAAGCCCAAGATGCCCCATCACCGGAATCCCTGCGGAAAGAATCCTCTCCACTGAGTCCAGGATTTCACTTCCCCCTTCAAGTTTCACGGCATCAACACCCGATTCCTTCATGATCTTGATGGCGGTCTGCAACGCCTGTTTCGAGTTGCCCTGGTAGGTTCCGAAAGGAAGATCACACACCACGAGTGCCCGGGTAACGCCCCTGACCACTGAAGAAGCATGGTAGATCATTTGTTCCAGTGTAATGGGCAAGGTGGTGGCATGACCTGCCATCACATTGGAAGCCGAGTCCCCTACAAGGATCACATCAACGCCTGCCTTGTCAATGATCCTTGCCATCGAGTAATCATAGGAAGTAAGCATGGCAATCTTTTCCCCCTTAAGCTTCATCTCCTGAAGCACATGGGTTGTGACTTTGGTCACCGAACGGCTCATGGATGCTGACATATCTTTTCTGAATTGGTGTACAAACCTAAAGCATTTTTTCAATTGACCGTAAACTGATTCCGGCCAAACAGTTCTGCAAAATTACGTATCTTTGAGCCCTAAATCCCAAAGAGATTGCTCAACTGATGAAGAATATACTGATCACAACCGTTTTGATTGCCCTTGTTGCCGGATTCTGGTCCTGCAACAACGAACTTGATGTGAATGATGAATGGAAAGAAGTACCGGTCATTTACGGTCTTCTGGATCCGTTGGACAGTGTTCACATCATCAAGATCAACAAGGCATTTCTGGGCGAGGGGAACGCATTGCTTATGGCAAAGATTCCTGATTCCAGCTATTACGGAGGTGAACTGGTTGCTGAGCTGATTGAAATTGCACCTGAAGGATGGACCAACAGGACCTGGATGCTGGATACCATGTGGATACACAACAAGCAGCCTGGCGATTTCTTCAGCGGTGATCAGATGTTGTATCAAGTCAATGCAGACATCAGTGCAATCAACACCTATATGCTTGTGCTGAACAACACCAAAACCAAGCATTTCGCTTCAGCCACCACCTCCCTTGTCAAGCCTATCAACATTACCAAGCCCAGGGGTGGTCAAAGATTTTTCTCTTTCACCAGCACTGCCGAAACCCAGACAGAACTCCAGGCTTCTGCCAACGGGCGGGTGTTCCAGATGATGATCCGGTTCCACTACAAAGAGGTCAGCTTCAACAACCCACTGGACACTGTGCACAAATATATTGACTGGATATTCCCGAACAAGAAGTCATCAAATCTCACCGGTACCGATAAGATTGCTTACTCTTTCTCAGGTGCTGGATTTTACACCAACATTGCTGCAAAACTCAAAGAAGATCAGGATTTGAAGCGAATCCCCGGCAATGTGGACTTCATCGCCTTTGCAGGTGGCGACGAGCTGAATACCTATATTGACATTACCACAACCTTCAACACCATTGTGCAGGAGCGCCCCGAGTTTACAAACGTAAAAAACGGGATGGGCATATTCTCAAGCCGCACTTCTGCAGTTCGAACCTGCGAGATGACCCCTGCCTCCATCGATTCACTGGTGAATGGAAGTAAAACCTTCCACCTCGGATTCATTTTTCCCGGACCCTGAAGGAAGGCAAAAGGCAAAAGGCAAAAGTTTAAAGGCAAAAGTGTGCAGATGCAATGATTTTGTGAGTGCAACGAAACAAAATTATTAGCAGCTGCCATCCCGTGAGCGAAGCAAAACGGGAGCTAAAGGCTAAAGGCTAAAGTGAGCAGTTGCAAGAATTTGCTCATTTTTACTTTTTACTTTTGCCTTTTTACTTTTACCTTTTTACTTTTACTCCCCCCCCCTGACTTTTTGTCATATTCAAGTGGCATGGCATAAAGGTTGACTACCGTTTGACCTGGTAATCATTGCATATCAATCAATTTAAATAAAAAAATAAAATGGGAAAGATTATAGGAATAGACCTGGGAACTACCAACTCATGCGTAGCAGTGATGGAAGGCAACGAGCCGGTAGTGATACCCAACAGTGAAGGGAAAAGAACCACTCCATCGATTGTAGCTTTCACCGACGGCGGTGAACGGAAGGTAGGGGATCCGGCAAAGAGGCAGGCGATCACCAATCCCGTCAGAACGGTTTCGTCAATTAAGAGATTTATGGGCGAAACCTTTGACCGTGTGACCAAAGAGATCAATCGTGTGCCCTACAAAGTAGAAAAGGGTGACAACAACACCCCAAGGGTTCGGATTGACGACAGGTTGTTCACGCCACAGGAAATTTCAGCCATGGTACTTCAGAAGATGAAGAAGACAGCTGAGGATTACCTGGGGCAGGAGGTCACTGATGCAGTGATCACGGTACCGGCATACTTCAGTGATTCACAGCGCCAGGCCACGAAGGAAGCGGGAGAGATTGCGGGTCTGAATGTGAAAAGGATCATCAATGAGCCTACGGCTGCATCATTGGCTTATGGACTTGACAAGAAGAACCATGATATGAAGATTGCGGTGTACGACCTGGGGGGTGGCACCTTTGACATCTCTATCCTTGAATTGGGTGACGGGGTGTTTGAGGTGAAATCAACCAACGGTGACACCCATCTTGGGGGTGACGATTTTGATGAAAAGATCATCAACTGGCTGGCCGAAGAGTTTCTGAACGACGAAGGAATCGATCTCAGGAAAGACCCAATGGCTTTGCAACGACTGAAAGAGGCTTCCGAAAAGGCAAAAATTGAACTATCAAGTTCTTCCTCCACAGAGATCAATCTTCCTTACATTATGCCTGTTGACGGCATTCCCAAACACCTTGTGCGCACCCTTTCCAGGGCGAAATTTGAACAGCTGGTTGATGAGCTTGTGAAAGCAACCATCGAACCCTGCCGCAAGGCATTATCGGATGCCGGGATGACTCCTTCCGATATTAACGAGGTGATCCTTGTAGGCGGTTCCACGCGTATCCCGGCAATTCAGGAAGTGGTGGAAAAGTTCTTTGGGAAGAAGCCTTCAAAAGGTGTGAATCCGGATGAAGTTGTTGCCGTAGGTGCAGCAATACAGGGTGGTGTGCTCACCGGGGAAGTTAAGGATGTGCTTCTTTTGGATGTTACTCCACTATCTTTGGGCATTGAAACCCTTGGGGGTGTTATGACGAAACTGATTGAAGCCAATACCACGATCCCCACCAAAAAGAATGAAACATTCACTACAGCTGCTGACAGCCAGTCATCTGTGGAAATTCACATTCTCCAGGGTGAGCGACCGATGGCAAACCAGAACAAGAGCATCGGCAGGTTCCACCTTGACGGGATACCACCGGCCCCGCGCGGCATACCGCAGATCGAGGTAACCTTTGACATCGACTCCAATGGCATTCTGAATGTTTCTGCCAAAGACAAGGGTACCGGCAAGACCCAGTCGATCCATATTGAGGCCTCTTCAGGGCTCAGCGATGATGAAATCAAAAGGATGAAGGCTGAAGCAGAAGCCAATGCAGAGACTGACCGCAAACAGCGTGAAGAGATCGACAAGCTCAACGCTGCCGACTCATTGATTTTCAACACGGAAAAGCAGTTGAAAGAATATGGGGATAAGGTACCGGCCGACAAGAAAGGTGTTATTGAGTCAGCGCTTGAAAAGTTACGCGAAGCCCATAAGGCCAAAAATATCGCCGGAATTGACCAGGCTATGCAGGAACTGAACAATGCATGGCAGGCTGCAAGCCAGGACATGTACAATGCCGGCCAGCAGACCCAGGGGCAGCCCCAGGATGGTGATATGGGGGGTGATCAGCAGGGGCCTTCCGACAACACCGGAGGTGATGATGTCACTGATGTGGACTTTGAAGAAGTGAATGATAAGAAGTAGATGAGAGTCGAGAGTTGAGAGTTGAGAGTCGAGAGTTGAGAGTTGAGAGTCGAGAGTTGAGAGTCGCTTGACTGTCAACTCTCGACTGTTGACTAAGATCCGGTGCCTGAGGTTCTCGAAGGCAACTGGAGGAAAGAGTAAAATTATTACAGGGTCGTTGAGATTTTGTGATAAAGTTGTATCTTTGCCGCACTGTTCTTCAACAGTACTTCAATAAGGATCGGGGTGTAGCGCAGTTGGTAGCGTACTTGCATGGGGTGCAAGGGGTCGCAGGTTCAAGTCCTGCCACTCCGACAGATAAAAACCAGTTGATCCAATGCATGCATTGGATCAACTGGTTTTTTATTTGGTGACAGTTCCCTTGATGGTCAGCACAACCGTGGAATTCACAGGATCATTGGTTGATACGCTGATGGTTTTGGTAAACACCCCCACATTTTTGGTATTGTAAGCAACCTTGACCCCAGACGACTGTCCGGGCAGGATTGGTTCTTTCGGGTAGGATGGCACAGTACAACCGCAGGAAGCTGTCACTTTGGTGATCACCAGAGGCCCTTCCCCTTTGTTGGCAAAATGGAAAGTACAGGTGCCATCTGCATTCTTTTTAATGGTGCCAAAGTCATAAATCACTTGATCGAAGACAATTTTGGGCCCCGACCGAGGAGAGGAATTCAGTCCTGTATTCATCAGCAATAGCGCAGTTAAGATCAAAACAGCCTGGAGGAAAAATGTTCTTTTCATTGCTGAACCGTTTTTTTTGTCAGATTAAAATCGCGGGCGACATTGATAAGGAAAGCATGATCGGCACCCAGCTGAATACTGTGATAATATTGATAAACAGGTATCTCGTACAAAAAGGAAACATTCCATTTCTCATTTATGCTGCAATTAACCTGGGGTGCAAACAGCAACATACGGTTGCCCGAAGCAGCCACGGTAACACCTGATTCTCTGTTTATATTCTGCCATTTCTCCTGGTACCTCAACTGGGTAATGAGGGTCCAGTCCTTCAGTGCCCCCTGGCCGAATACGAAATGCCTGCTGAAAAACAGTGATGAGTTGAATGCGCTGCCGTACACGATCCCTTTGGGATTGCGGAAATTCTTTTCAAAACGGTTGATCCAGAAATACCTTATGGACTTAAAAGAGTTCTGCTTGATCATAAAGGACTGAAAAACGAGCCCATAGGCAGCAAGTGAAGGCTGAACATCTTCAGACAACTGAATCCCATCAACCTTTTGAAACTCTCTTTTGTATGGCAGGTTCACACCGGCAGCCCCTGTAATTTCAAAATGCTTATCAGGGTTCTGATAAAGAGCGTATTTTAAGCTGATGAGGGCATTGGAGAGGCCATAACCCCTTTCGCTCAATTTGTTGGTAAGATCGTAAGTGGTTTTGTTGAGATAATACCCGGTTTCGAGTTCGGTTGTCAATTTGGGTGCAAGGCCAAAGGCGATCAATGTGCCGAGGTAATTGTAATTGGCACTGCCATATAGCCGTCCTACCGTTCCTTCATAAAGTTCATCTCCTTCAAAATAGCGTGATGCGGTGTGATAGCGGTAAAAGGCAATCACCCTCAGTGCATGCTGATCCATCACCCCAAGGTTGGCAGATCCTCCGACAGGATTTCCGGCAGACGCAAAGCATTGGGCAAATGCCTGATAAGGTATGAACCCAATCATCAGAATAACTAAAACCGAAACCAGGTATTTACTGTACATAGACCACGATGTTGATGGTTTTGGTCAATGTTTTGTTTGCTGCGGATGCCTTGCAGGTGATGGTGTTCTCACCGATATCGCAAAAAGCCACAGTATACTTCACTGCATGACCGCTTCCCTGAAGTTTTCCGGTAGAAGCCTCCCACTCAAAGTTCACCCCATTGCCT
>JAWOGX010000016.1:0-10178 GCA_046496455.1 Bacteroidales bacterium
CTCTTCCCGTTCTGCATTTTCACCACAAAGGCAGCTTTCCCGGTTCTGTCGGCAAAACTCCTGCGTGCAGCTTCGGCCTCAACCTGGGTACCCCAGGCCCCGAAGAAATACCGGTGCCACCCGTCAGCTGACTCATATCGGATATCTTCACTGATCCTGAACTGCTGCTTCAGGTCGGTTGGTTCCCTGTAACTCTTCAAGGCTGCAAACTGCACTGCATAAGTGATTGCGGATGGTGAAGACAACTGTACCCCGGGTTCGGCTGCACGGGACTGGGGTTTGGCAACTGGCACCACCTGTATTTCAGGTTCTGCCTGCTTTGGCTCCTGCCGCTCCACGGGCAGCTTGATCAGCGAGTCGTTCCTGGCAGGCCTGCTTACCGGTTCTGCCTCCATCTCCGGCTCAACCCTGGTTTGCGGTTGATGGTCCACCCTGATAATACCCCCTGCAGGGACCTCCTGCTTTGGTATGGACACCTCCGCTACCGGCTCCTTCGCAACCGCCACCGGCTCAACTTTCTCCTCCGGTTTGGGTTCTGGTTTGACCTCCGGCTTGGGCTCCACCTTTGGAACTGCTGCCACAGCAACAGGCTTCGGATTCACCTCAACCATCACCGGTGTGAGGGTGTACTTCTGAATCTTGTTGTCCACCAGGCAGGAAAAGACACCCTCTCCGATGCTGTATGTGCCACTCAGACCAGCGTCAAAGGTCAGACGATACGACACCTTAATCACAGGGGTAGCAGGTACGCTGAGCCAGATAAATCTCACGCTCTGCTTGTCGAATGTGAAATCACTCCCTCCGTCGCTTACAAGTTCAGCACGGATCCCATCCGGAAGTGTCTGCTGTATCCTTGCAAAGCCCTCCACGGCACCCTTCTCTATCGTTATCTCCACGATGCAGCGGTCTCCCGACTTGCACAGACCCGGGATGTTATTCGTTACTTTTACCTCCTGTGCCTGGACCATACCCGTTATGAACAGGAAAAGCAGTACAAGGCTGATGATGATTTTCTTCATGATGAAATGGCTAGTGTTTCTGCAAAAGTAATGAAAGTTGACGGGAATCAGAGACTATTGCTGCACAACTTCCACCCAGGAACCTGCAGTTCTTGCATAGGTATCCTGCACGTACATCGCTTCACAGTGTACACCGGGCATGTAAAACCTGCCGGTATAAGTGGCGTTCAGCATGACGGTGAAAGTTTTTGATTTGAACGGTCCAAGGTTGAAGTAGGTAAGCACCCTGTCATCACGGATATCCTGGTAGTTGATCTGGCTGTCGTTACTCGTCCTTGCATCGCTCACACCGGTAAGCCTGGTGTTGTGGATCTGCCACCCCGACGGGAATATCTGTGAGAGCGCCATCTCTTCGATGAAATCGGCTGTGGAACTTGCCACCGTAACCCTGGCCATAAAATCTTTGCCCTGCTGGATCCGTGTCGGGTCCGCCTTCCTGCCATCCATATAAAGGTATTCTACACTCATGGTGATCTTCCTGTTGGCCGCTGTTTCTTTCCCGGCTACCGGCACACCGGTCAATCTCACCTTGACAAAGAGGGGAGCCTGGCTGTTGTTTTTGATGGTCATGCGTTTCCCGGCAACCTTTTCGATATCAGGGACCGCTGCTGTCCAGATCGCTTTAGTGGCATTCACCTCCGTTGTTTTCCCGTTGATGGAGTAAGTGCAATTGATGCCGGTTCCGGAGGATACCTTCCTGAGATAATTTCCCACGGAGATCAGCGACCATGCCGTGGTCTGGGTGTTCATCCATCCAGTGCTGTTCAGTGCCGTGACCAGGCTTTTGACCTCCGTGGCAGCACCGGTCCCGTCATTGAGTAACAACAGGGTTTCCACTACCATGGCCTTATCCCTGATGGGAGTGCCAAAGGTGTACCCATACTCCTGGTAGGCGGGAAACTCACGTGGTGCATCGCTGATCAGCGCCTGGGCCGTTTTTGTCTTGCCGGCCAGGGCATAGGCGGCTGCCAGCCTCCATTTGGCCTGGTTGGAGAGCCTTGATGCACTCCTGAGCCTGTTCATCGCTCCCATCTCCGGCTGCCCGGCGAGAGCAAGGGTGTAAAGCCTGTAAGCCTGGATCAGGTCATCGTTGCGGTAAACCATCGATGCCTGCCAGCTGCTGGCCAGCCTCTTCTGCCCGCTGATCCACCGTTTCTTCATCCCATCGGGCAGTGCAAAACCGTTTTTCTCCGCTTCAATCATGAAATGGCCCGCAAAACTATTGGTCCACGCATTGTAATAACTGCCGTTTGGCCAATATGAAAATGCCCCGTCGGACATAAAGTGGTTGCTGAGCTTTTTGATCGCTGCCTTGATGTTGACATCAGATTCTGCCATCGACCTCTTGTCCAGTTCTATCACATTCCGCAACAGCAGCTGGGGAAATGCAGCTGCCAGCGTCTGCTCCAGGCATCCGTGCGGATAGCGGATCAGGTAGTCGAGCCGCTCGCCAAGATTCAAAGGGGGTATGGATGCAAACTCGATCGAACCGCTGTTGGTACCGATCATCCCATTCAGGAGCAAATCATCACTCCAGGTCTCACCGGGGGCAAGCGTTTTCTCAACCAACCTGGTCTCGGGTGGGTTGGCATTTCTAACCTCCATGCTGATCGTATGCCTGGCACGCCTGGATCCGCTGGTTGCCAGGATATTTACGGAAGCCTCCCCAACCTGCTCTTTCACCCTGACCCTGAAACTTACCACCTGGTCACCGGGTGATGAGAACCTGATCCTTTTCGAGGTTTCACCAACCGCCTCAAACAAGCCCCCCGGAGCAATCTGCACCTGCACGGACTTGATGTCCTGATCCATGGCAAATACATTGACCGGCAGATCAATGATCTCTCCCGGCCCTGCAATCCGCGGCAGGGTACCCAGCACCATCAGCGGACTCTTCACCTCGGCCGTCCTTTCCGCATTGCCGTATGCCCCTTCGTGGGCTGCAACCACCATCACCCTCACTGACCCCACATACTGCGGCATTTTGAACCGGTGGGTCTGGCTCTTGCCTGCTTCAAGGTAAACCGGCCCGAACGACCGCACAACAGGGGTGAACCTGCGCGTTTTCTGCTTGTCGTAATTGATGCGGGTGTCTCCCCCTCCGATACTCAGCAACCGCTCAAACCCCCCGACCATGGCACCGATCACCTCAGCGAAAAGATCCCATGTACGCACACCCAGGGCCTCCTTGCCATAGAAATGCTTCCAGGGGTCAGGGGTCCTGAAACCGGTAAGATCCAGTAACCCCTCGTCAACAATGGCGAGGGTGTAGGCCATCGGCCTGCCGGTGGACTCTGATACCGTGATGGAAACCTCCGATTCTGCCTCCCAGGTCCCGGGCATGGCAATCACAGGCTTCAGGTGTGTCGCCGGATCCTCAACAAGCACCGGGACAACACCATACATCCGCACCGGCATATCGTTGTAAGTTTGCCGGTGCGGCTGAAGAAGCATTACATGCATATAAACATTTGGCGACATTTCCGGGGTCACGGTGAAGGTGAACCTTGTGGTGCCACTGTCGGTCCTGATCCATTCGTGCTGCAACACCTTAGTTCCCGACTCAATGCTCATCAGGGCCATCCCCGCCGGCGATGACGGGATGGTGACGTTCACCTGCTCCCCTACACTGTATTTACTCTTATCGGTCGAAATGGTCAGCATGGATGCCCCCTCCCGCATCTGGCCGGAACGCCTGCCCCAACCCGGATAGTCCATATAAATCACCTTACCGGTCGTGTGGCCACTCTTCTGATCCGTAACCCTGATCCAGTAACGCCCCCACGACGAGGCATCCACCCCCCAGGTGAATTGCCCCCGGCCGTTGCGCACCGGCACATCTGCAGTGAATACCGGAACAGCCTCTGTATTGGACAGGAAATACGGCAAACCACGCTCATTGTTTTGCCACCACCACTGCCAGTCGATCCGGTAAATCTCTACCATCATCCTGCCAGATGACACACCCTTGCCTGAGGTCTCCACATTGGCCACCTGAAACTGGTGCTTCTTACCCGATTCCAGCATGTCCCACCAACCGGAACCCTTCGGTACCATCAGCCCCGCATAGGTCTGGAAAGGATAATAGGGTACCGTGATGGTATTGATGCTGAAATCACCACCCGGCTCATATACTTTCGTCATAAAAGATGCCTTCAGAACCCCCGGAACACTCTCCTCAAGCTCTATCCCGGGTTTCACAACACCCTTTCCTGCCTGGTCTAGATTGCCATCGAAAACAACCGTCGTTTCTGAATGGAACGAAGCCGCCGGATCATCAAAAATGAACCTGTCAAACCCGGTAAACTTCGTCTGCCCCTTCTCCAGTGTCATGGATACATCAGCCTTGAGTCCCGGGGCCAGTGCACCGTGAAGCCAGCGCGCCTCAAGCGTACCCGGAGCCTCGTTATCAGATTCAATGCGCTCGTCAGGGAACCGAAGATCTATCTTCAACCGGTTCGGCTTTACGGTCTCTACCTTGAAATAACGCGAAAATGCGAGATTGCCGAGGGTGACCTTCCCGAGGTAATTCCCTGTCACAGCCGACTCATCAGTCCATGTATGAAATGCATAAATCCCCTTAACCGAATGGTTTGCCACCATCCGCCTCACCACATTCCCCTGTGGATCTGACAATTCAAACAAAACAGGAATGTCTGCCGGAAACTGCTTCTCCTTATCTTCAAGAATGAAATGGATGAACATGGTGTCGCCCGGACGCCAGACACCCCGCTCCGCATAGAGGAAACCCTTGACCCCGTGCTGCACCTTCTGACCATCCACATCAAAGAGACTCATGGAAAGTGCGTTTGCCTCCCCAAGTTTAAGGTAACCCCGCTCATCGCCCCGCTTGGCGATCACCAGGAATGGAGTCTTCTTCAGCCTGAAAGCAATCCTGCCATCCCTATCGCTTTTCCCCGATCCCATCACCTGCATCTGGAAATCCAGCACCTGGATATCCATCCCCTCCTGTGGCATCGCTGTGATGATATCCGTGGCGAAACAGATCAGCTCTCCGTCACTGCCCGCTTTTGCAATCAGACCAATGTCAGAACTCAGGATGTTCCTCGAAACAGATTTATAATAATAGTATGATTTTGAACACGGATTGTGCCTTTCACTCCAGTCGTAGTCATCGTAATCGTACCAATCGTAATCATAATCGCCCATATAAGCCCAACTCTCATCCTCATCATCATCCTCTCCCTCCACTTCGCCGGTATCATCAACCTGCGTCAGCGGCATCGGCTCAACCCCCGCGTCACCACAGGGATAAGTGCTGTATTCCCGCCTGAATGACAGGATGACCCTGTAAATGGCTCCCCGTTCCGGAGCAATCAGTTTTGAGAGGTCAAGGGCATAACGGTGCCATTGCCCGAAATCGGCAATGCTGCCTGTGGTCTGGGTCAGGTCCAGCCGCTGGCTGTATACAGTTGTGGCAACCCTGTACATTTCATTCGAACCGCCAAGCTCGTTTACCTGCAGGAACTGGGGCACATTCTTCTCGTATATCTTCTGGACCTTCACATCAACTGCCTTCAGGTGCAATGCCTCAAAGGGGAAAAGGAGGCCATTGGTACTGGGCAGGATCGATCCCTCCCCTACCATCCTTACTGCTGGTTTTGCAGCCTCGAAATCGATGCCCCGTGTCCACCTTTTACCAAGCGCCCTGCCGCTGATGCTCCGCACCTCCGGCTCAACCACCAGGGTGAGCTCCCCGTTGCGGGTATAGTTCGGGTATACCTTAATCTGGTTCTGCTCAATGGTGAATTTCAGATTCCTGATCGAACCCAGCCTCACCAGCCCGTCAAGATCCTGGTCCTGGTCCAGGGGATCACTGAAGGTGATGACCACATACTGATCCGGATTGCTGACCACATGGACGTCAATCAGACTGAACTGCCCGGTGCCCGCAATTCCCATCTTCTCCTCCCCATGGCGCTTCACCCCAATGGGCTGCCCCCTGTGTGCCACCACCAGCTCAGTCTCCCCTGAACTCCGCACAAGGCTGTCTATCCTGAAACTGAAATCCGTCATTCCCTTCACCTCGCCCCAGCGGATATCAACACGATTGCCATTATGACGCGCCTCGAGCATCTCCCTAACCTTGTCCGCATCAGCCTGATCAGCCGTTAAAACCGACCCTGAAACACTGTACAGGGACGCATCATCATTGAAAATCTCAGGGGTGCCCATCTTCACCTCATATCCCTGCCTGATCGTATGAAACTGAAACACAAACTCCCTGAACATCTCTGGAACATTCTTCAGCATACTCAGCTTGAATGTGCAGGTATAGGTGGTGTTCTGCTTCATGGGCTCCGCCGGCCTGAACTCAACCGTCCTGCTGTCAATCCAGAAAACCTCCCCGTCAACCGACGGGTTAAAACCGAACAGTGCCGGGTCTGCCTTCTTTCCGATCAGCAATGAATCGGCATACGGATGGGTGAGCCTAACCTGGATAGCAGACCTGGACTGTATCACACCGGAGGTATAGCCAGTAATGTAATCCCTGAATGCCGGATCAGGCTTCAGAAGTTTCAACGGATCCCCGGCCCGGGCAATCAGAAACACAAGTCCTGCTATGACTACAACAACGGGAACTGCAACACGCAAAATCTTTTTATTCATCGATCAGGAAAATTAATGATGGAAAATGATTGAATGGTAAAAATACGTTTTCCCGCCATTCTTTCGTATACGAAAGGCGATTATTTTTCCCGATGTGTTTTTTGATACATATCTGATTTTTACGATTTTGATTTCGGTGATCGGCCAAAATGGTTATTTTTGCCCTCCATCGGAATTATCATCAACAATATAAAAACAAATAGTAATGAACATCGAAGAATCAAAGAAACAGCACCGGCTTCTTAAGGAGGTCGACTATACTGTTACCCCGCTTGATAAGGGTTACACGGACAAAATTCTCCACATCAATCTGGCGACCCTTGAGCCTACGATCAAGGAAGTGCCTGCGCTGATGAAGGAGAAGTTCATCGGTGGCCGCGGTTACGGGCTGAAATTGTTGTGGGATGCAACAACCCCAACCACAAAATGGGACGACCCGGAGAATGAGGTCGTAATCTCACCGGGCCCCATCGCCGGGATTACACAGTATTCCGGAACCGGAAAGTCGATCTGCGTTTCCATCTCCCCTCAGACCGATATCCCCATCGACAGCAACGTCGGTGGCTTTTTTGGCCCATTCATGAAGTTCAGCGGTTTTGACGCACTGGAACTTCAGGATAAATCAGACAAGGATATCATCATCGTGCTGGACGGCACCAAAGGCAAAATCCGCTTTGAAGAATTCCCGGCAGATTACCCGGTTGACAGCCATGAGCTGGCCGAGATGCTCACTGAGTTTTATGCCGATGATGAAAAGGGGAAAAAGAACATTGCGATTGTTTCATCAGGGACAGCAGCCGAACACTCGCTGATCGGGATGCTGAATTTCAGCTTCTATGATCCGAAACGAAAGAAGGTAAGGCTGAAACAGGCCGGCCGTGGCGGTATCGGCACCGTTTTCCGCAATAAAAAGGTGCGGGCACTGGTTGCAAAGATCGATGGGGTAAAGGGGAACCTGAACAATGTGGTTGACCTTGATGCCATTATGGAACGTGGCAAGCGGTTCAACAAGGAGATGCGCGAACTTGACGACAGCCAGTCGGAAATGAAGACCAAAGGGACGGCACACCTTGTAAACATCATGAATGACTACGACCTGTTACCCGTAAACAATTTCAAATTTGGCAGTCACAAGGAAGCGGATGCCATCCACGGTGATGTATGGAAAAAGATGTTCACCCAGGGTATCCCAGATGGCTGCTGGATCGGCTGTAATATGGCGTGCGCCAAGGGTGTGGATGAATATGAACTGAGGACCGGCCCCTATGCAGGACAGAAAGTGATTGTGGATGGACCGGAATATGAAAATGCCGGGGGGCTGGGTTCCAACTGTGGAATTTTCAATCCTGATTATATCGTTGAAGCCAATTTTTACTGCGACACCTACGGGATCTGCACCATCACCTGGGGGACATTGATGGCTTTTGTGATGGAGTGTTACGAAAACGGTATCCTGAACGAAGAGCGCACCGGTGGCCTGAAACTCAATTTCGGCAATGCCGACTCCGCCATGGAACTGTTGCACCAGCTTGCAAGGGGTGAGGGGTTTGGCAAAATCGCCGGACTAGGCGTAAGGAAAATGAAAAAGCTCTTCGCAGAAAATGGCTGGGGTGATGCCGGCTTCATGCAGGATATCGGAATGGAAAACAAAGGGCTGGAATACTCAGAATATGTCTCCAAGGAGTCGCTTGCACAGCAGGGTGGCTTTGCCCTCACCAACAAGGGCCCGCAGCATGATGAAGCATGGCTCATCTTCATGGACATGGTCAACAACCAGATCCCCACTTTCGAAGACAAAGCCGAAGCACTGCATTATTTTCCGATGTTCAGGACCTGGTTTGGCCTGATGGGCCTCTGCAAACTGCCCTGGAATGACGTGGAGCCCGCCAACAACGCGGAAACCGACGAGCCCGCCAAAGTTCCGGAACACGTGGATAATTATGTGACCATATACAAGGCTGTCACCGGCAAACCTTTCGACAAAACGGAACTGATCCGCCAGAGCGAAAGGGTTTACAACTTCCAACGCATCTTCAATATCCGCAGAGGGTATGGCCTGAGGGTACACGACCGGCAACCCTACCGCGCTGCCGGCCCTGTTACCATTGAAGAGTATGAATCAAGGTCCGAAAGGTATGACACACAGCTGAAAGAGCTTGTCGGTATCAATCCCGAAGGGATGTCTTCTGCTGACAAGGTAGCTGCGATGCGCATTTATCGTGAAGACAGGTTTGAACAGCTGATCGATGCCGTATACAAGAGAAGGGGATGGACCCGCAACGGCGTACCCACCCTCGAGCACCTTGCCAGCCTCGGTATGGACCTTCCCGAACTGGTCGAAGTGGTGAAAGATAAGCAACAGGATAAATTCTGATTGCTGCTCGCAGAATGATATTTCCTTATTTTTGCACTGCCGGGCAATAATACACCCGGCAGTCAGTTTTTTATTCTGCGTATGAAACCCTTACGTGATGGCAACTTTCAATGACCTTATCCGCTCCAGGTCCTTATGGATCAACATTGGCCTGATGGTGGCCCTTACCTTTATCCTCTTCTGGATCGGATTCAGGTTCCTGAATATCTACACGCGCCACGGCAGCAACTTTGTGGTGCCCGATTTCACAGGAATGACACCGGAGGCGATTATGCAAAATGATGATTTCAGCAAGTTCAAAATCATCGTCTTTGACTCGATCTACGACAACTCCCGGCAGGGCGGCATCGTCATTGACCAGGATCCGGAAGGAGGCACAGAGGTAAAAAAGAAAAGGACAATCCACCTGACGGTGGTGTCAAAGCTCCAGGAGATGGTCTCATTGCCCGATCTGGGCAATACTGCCCGCTCTGCCAGGTCGCAGCTCGAAGCCTATGGCCTGGTGCTGGGAAAAACCACCGAAGTCCCGTCGGAATACTCCGGCCTGCTCCTTGGCGCTACCTATATGGGTAAACCTGTGGATGAAGGGGACAAGATCCCCAAAGGGAGCAGGATCGACATTGAAGTTGGCATCAGCCGGTCCAGCTTTCCTGAAGATGAAGAAGGGGAAGAATCTGACCTGCTTAACGAATTCTGAATTTCTCAACAAGAAAACCGATTATGAAGAAGGGAACAATCCTCACTGCAACCATACTCATTCTGACACTCATTGCCGGAAGTGCCATCCATGCCCAGGAATACCTCAATCCGCTGGCGGTGAACCCGGTGATCTACGGGAAAATCACCCCGAAAACCACAACGATGCAGAAGATCACCCTCACGCTCCCTTTCCTCGAAGATTTCTCCAATGGGAAATGGTACCCAAACCCGCTGAAATGGACTGATGCACTGGTTTTTATCAACGATGACTATCCGGTGAAAGCACCTTCCATCGGTGTGGCCACGTTCGATGCCATGAATGCCCAGGGGGCTGTTTTTGGCAATGCCTCTTCATTCCCCTTTCCGGCTGACACACTTACCTCTCAACCCATCGACCTCTCCCAGTTCATCAAAGCCGACTCTGTGTTCATGAGCTTCCATTACCAACCTGCCGG